>JBFMAM010000046.1:0-8731 GCA_040755805.1 Nitrospirota bacterium | reverse complement strand
CAAGACTGAACTAACCATTACACAGCTAACTTTTCCTACCCAACAAAGGACTACCAACGAGTTCATAAAAGAAGGGAAAGGGCAAAGAGACTTAAGGAAGGGGCAAAGGAACTTTTAGAAAAAACCAAGAAGGAAGTAGAAAGGCTTATTTCAGGAGTAGAATAAAGCAATGATTTACAGAGGCTGTGATTATAGGAAAAATGCACCCAAAGGCATGTGCAATGTCCTAAAAGGTTCGGATGGGTACCGGTCAGATGTGTGGGACTTTGGGCAAAGATAGATTGGAAGAGACGAGATTGCTTCGTTTCACTCGCAATGACATTTCTTATCACTATAGTTGGGTTTATATATTTTAAAACGGAAGGGAGTTTGCGAGATGAATAAATTAATTGAGAGAATAGTATGCGATCCTATAAACCTTTTCTTGTGTAACAATTATCATTACTTTCTTATCATTCTTATCCATAAGAGACGAAAAATCTTCGAAAACCTGGACATCATGTACAAGGGCGACCCTTGGTGTTTCTTCATCAATAAGTCCTGCTTCAGAAAGGATTGTATCTTCCCTGTCACCATAACCTGTCCCCTTACCAATCCTGTTTCCCCTTTTGTCCACAGCCACAGCACCAGTAAGATAGAGATCTATCCTGGGAAGTCGGGGATCTATTTTCGCAGGTTTACCAAACCTCGAAAATCCTCTAATGCTCGATGCCTCAAATGTCTTTTCCAGAGGAATATCTTTGAGGAGATAGAAACCCGTTAATTTTGGTGCTGCTACGAGAAGGATTTTTCCTTCTTCCAAAGCCTCACATCTCGCAGAATGTAAAGAAGAATCAGGTGCTGAGAATATAGCCTTTGCCTTTTTCCACTCCTCAAGATTTTTCAGTCTGTCTGCTGCATCTTTTGACCCAATAAAGTTTGGTATCCTTCCATGACATGGTCGTGGAAAGGTGACAAGGTTATTCCTTTCCATATAGGCCCAGACAGCCTCTCTGAGATGTTGCTTATTCTTGAATAAGAGGTTTTTAAGTGAGCTCATACACCTCCATCACCTTCTTTGCATATTTTACTGCAAGTTTTGACTCCTCTCCTGTAAGGAAATCCAGCCCATATTCTGACTTTACATAGAGTCCAAATAATCTTTTGAATGTTTCAGCTATTTCTTGACCCAGATGTTTTTCTGCCAAAGGCAATAAAACAGCAACTTTGCTTGAATAACCTAAACCTTTCGTGGCAAGAGCCATTTGAATGGCATGTTTTGAGGCTATGAAACATAAATCTACTGCCCCATAAGATGGGTGTTCTTTGAGTATTTCCTCTGCCATCTTGACTTTTAGCATCTCGAATTCTTTTGACTTTCTCAATGCTTCTGCATATTTGATATGCGGTGGTTCAGGATTTATAGTTAAATCCATATCACCCCAGATTATTTTGCCTTCTTTTTTAACTGCAGTATAAAGGGGGATTTCTTCCTTTCGAAATTCTTTAATCGAGGCTGGTACAAGGGTAATGCTATTTTCTTTCTCAGCATCCGTTTCTATATCGTAGAGAAGTTTTCTTGTATTACTATCGACCTTCTCAAAAACAGCAAGTAAATCGATATCCGAGTCTTCTCTTGCAACTCCCTTTGCCCATGAGCCATAGAGGATGAGGCATTTTAAATTCTCTTGGAATGATTTCCTGAGTTCTTCTGTTATAGCCTCTAAAAGTTCCCTTATTTTTGAATCAATAGTCATTTTTAGACCAATCAACAAGATTATATCAATTTCATACAGATGAATTTTAATGTTCTCTAAAAGTATAATAAACCATGACAATTCGTGAGCAGACAGAGGAGATAGAAAAAAAGACCCTTCATCCGAAGGCATGTCTGAGCTCTCAGAGCAAGGAAAGAATAAAGCCTGAGAAAGAGGGGGATGGGGGGTTGAAACAATGGATTTCTCAATAAATGATACAGGATCCAAGGATAAATGGATCATTGAAACGGTGGAGAAAGGGAATGTTGGCGAATATGCATCTCTTGTTCTTGAGTCAAAAGAGAAAGTTCATATAGCCTACTATGATAATCTAAATGGTGATCTAAAATATGCAAGAAGAGGACCCAATGGCTGGATTATAGAAACGATAGATCAGGAAGGAACTGTAGGTCAATTTCTCTCCTTAGCAAAAGGTAAGGGAGGGAAAATATATATCAGCTACAGGGATCAGGGAAAAAATCAATTAAAAATGGCAGTATTTGATGGAAGCAGATGGACAATTGAAGTAGTAGATAACGAGCCATTCGCAAGTATTGATACCTCAATATTTGTTGACACTCTGGAAAGAGTCTATATCAGCTATTATAATTTTAGTGAGGGATATCTTAAGCTCGCTAGTAAGGATAGGGATCAATGGAAAATAGAGATAGTAGATGACGGACAGAATCAATCAAATGCTGTCGGAGGATTTTCTTCTGTCAAGGTGGATTCCGGCGGTCGTATTCAAGTCAGTTACACAGATAGTGTTAACGGCTTCTTAAAATATGCAATAAAAGAAAATGATAACTGGAAGATCGAAGTTGCCGATGACAATGGATTTGTGGGCAATTTTACCTCACTTGCCCTTGATAAAGAGGGAAATCCTTACATAAGTTATACGGTTGATAAAAGACCAAATAAACCTGACCTTTGGCTTGCGAAAAAGGTTGGGGGTAAATGGATAATTGAAATCGTTGACACTGCAGAAATTGTGGGACAGTTTAGTTCCATAGAGGTAGATCCACATTCCAATATCTACATAAGTTATTCGGCCGGGAGGAGGCTGAAAGTAGCGAAGAACATCCAGGGTCTCTGGGACTTTGAACTCGTTGACCCTGATGCTACTACAGTACAATATACTTCTCTTTCCATAGATACAGACGGGATGCCTCATATTGCCTATTACGATAAGGGCAGAGCTATCAAATATGCTCATATGTATAATCCAACGGTGAATAATGTCAAAAGCTAAATGAAAAATAGGGGATTTTACATGAAATAACCAAACACCAATAACCAATCACCAAATAAGCTCCAATAATCAATCATCAAACAATGTATTAAATTTTGATTATTGAATCATTGGTTATTATCTGGTTATTGTAATTTGGTCATTGGTGATTTAAACATGATAAAAATTTGCAATGAGGTGAAAAAACAATGAGCAGGGAGGTTATATGATTGGTTTTATCGGTGGTGGGAATATGGCAGAGGCGATTATAAAAGGCATATATGGCAAACATGCAAAAGATATCATGGTCTCTGAGCCGAGGGATGAGAAGCGGGCGTATCTTGAGAAGACGTACAAAATAAAGACTACTCCTGATAATAAAGAGGTTGCCGAAAATTGTATTATTATAATACTTGCTGTCAAGCCTCAGGATATGGATAGTGTCACTGGTGAGATTTCCGATGTAATTTCGAGGGATAAAATAGTAATATCAATTGCTGCAGGTATAACACTCTCATATCTCGCATCGAGACTTAAGACCCCAAAGATAATCCGTGTAATGCCCAACACCCCTGCACTCATACAGGAGGGGATGTCAGTTATGTCAATGTGCGAATGTATTCATGATAAAGAAATGGGGCTAATAAAGGACATCTTTATGTCTACCGGAACACTTCTGATGCTACCAGAAAAATATATGGATGCTGTGACAGCCCTTTCTGGAAGCGGACCTGCATTTTTTGCATATTTTGTTGAGGCAATGATTGAAGGTGGTGTAAAAATGGGACTTAGTAAGGAGAATGCTACTACGCTTGCAGTTCAGACATTGCTTGGGACTGCAAAATTGCTTGATACCGGTATGACTCCACAAAAACTCAGAGAGATGGTCACATCACCTAAAGGCACAACAGCAGCAGGGCTTAAGGTATTTGAAGAAAGAGGGATTAAGGAGATTGTTATTACTGCAATCGAGGCAGCAACCAATAGGGCAAAAGAGCTGGGAATATCGTAATGAGAAGGTTTATATGTTTATAATTGCCAATTTATTACTTGCTATAGCTAAAATACTCAGCATGGTACTTACTGTCTATATGTGGATAGTAATTATTTCAGCAGTAATAAGCTGGGTTAATCCTGATCCATACAACCCCATAGTGAGGTTTCTGCGTGCTGTTACAGAGCCTGTATTGGGGCCAATCAGGAGGCGTATCGGGTATGGAATAGGTATTGACATATCACCTATGGTTGTGATACTCGCTATATTATTTGTAAAGTATTTTCTGATAGAATCTTTGATAGAGTTTGCTTATAAATTGAAAGGGGGTAGTCTTATATGAGGATAACACCGCTTGATATACAGCAGAAACAGTTTCCCATGAAGTTCAGGGGATTCGATGTTGAAGAGGTATATGCATTTCTTGAGGTGATAAGGGAAGAGATGGAGGAGCTGCTACGGGAGAATGCATCATTGAAGGAAAATGTGCAGAGGTTAGAGAACCAGATTAAAGAATACAAGGATATGGAGACAACATTGAGGGAGACACTGATGACTGCACAGCAGATGGTAGAGGAGTATAAGGCAAATGCAAGAAAAGAGGCAGAACTCGTTGTGAAAGAGGCAGAGCTCAGGTCAGATGCAATGCTTAAGGAGGCACAGGAGAAGGTTATAAAGATACACGAGGATGTTGTTGACCTGAAGGGAATAAGGCGCCATTTTAGGGAAGAACTTAAGAGGTTGATCGAGGGCCATTTAAAGATGCTCGAGTTTGATAAAGAGAGGGAGGAAGAAGGAAGAGAGATGAAGGGAGAATGATGAGGCTTAGTCGTGAGCTCAGCCGAACGGTATAGCGCCCTGAAGGGCATCCAGGATATATTTCCACCCGATATATACATATGGCAGAAGGTTGAGGAAGTTGCAAGGGATGTATTTTCTGTTTATGGGTTTCAGGAATTACGGGCACCGATAATCGAGACGACCGATATATTTATAAGAAGTATAGGTGAAACTACCGACATTGTCGAGAAAGAGATGTATACATTCACTGATAAGGCAGGTAGGAGTATTACCCTTCGACCAGAAGGGACCGCCCCGGTTGTCAGGTGTTATGTACAGAACCACCTGTATAACCTCCCTTCGCCTCAGAAGTTCTTCTATTCAGGACCGATGTTCAGACATGAGAGACCCCAGAAAGGCAGGTTCAGGCAATTCTATCAGATAGGTGTTGAGGCATTCGGTGTGGGAGAGCCAAAGATCGATGCAGAGATACTATCAATGCTCAAGCTATTTCTTGATAAAGTCGGCCTTAAGGGGCTTAACTTCGAGGTCAACTCTATTGGTTGTGAGCAATGCAGGCCGGATTATAGAGTAGTGCTCCATGATTTCTTCTCAAACAAATTTGATGACCTCTGCCCTGACTGCAAAAGGAGATATGGTGTTAATCCACTGAGGATATTAGACTGTAAGGTCGATTCCTGCATAGGGCTCAGGAGAGGCACACCCAGGGTGATAGATTTCCTCTGCAATGAATGCAGGGAGCACTTTAATACCCTTCTTTCCCTGTTAAGATTGCTTAATGTCCCTTATGTTATAAACCCTGATATGGTCAGGGGACTTGATTATTATACAAGGACAACTTTTGAGGTTACAAGTGAAGACCTCGGCGCTCAAAATGCAGTGGTTGCTGGTGGCAGGTATGACAGACTCGTTGAGGAGTTTGGAGGGCCTCCAACCCCTGCAATTGGTTTTGCAATAGGGATGGAAAGGATTACAACGCTGCTTAAATCTTCAAACAGGCAGGAGATTCCTATGCCGAGGGTTTTTATCGCAACAATCGGGGACTTAGCAGATAGAGAAAGTATTGTTATTGCAGATAGGCTGAGGGAGAAGGGTATATGGGTTGAACTCGGATATACAGATAAATCTCTGAGAAGCCAATTAAGGAGGGCAGACAGGTTGAGCGCAGATTATGTCTTTATCCTTGGGGATGATGAGATTAATTCAGGAATAGTAAAATGGAAGAAGCTTTCTGACGGAAGCCAGGGCGAAATATCAATGCGTGAGATTTTTGATTTTTTAAATGTATGAGGGGGATCTCTGTGACCTCTGTGGTGAGACTTTGTAAGTGTCTCGTGATTACCAAATTTTGCTTGATGACATTGTCAGTGTATTGTTAGGATAAATGAGGAGGTAATATTGAAGAAGGTAATAGTGATAGACGATGAGCCATTCATCCTTATGCTAATAGAGGATAAACTTAGGAAGGCAGAGGTCGATGTTATAACTTTAAGAGAGAGTAAGCATGCAATGGAGGTTATAAAGGAGGAAAGGCCAGATCTTATTATCACAGACTGGATGATGCCTGAAATCAGTGGAATAGAGCTCTGCAGGATGCTCAAAGCAGACCCGGAGGTGATGGATATCCCGGTATTTATGCTAACTGCAATGGGGCAGAGCTCTGATGAACAACTTGGGGTTCAGTGTGGAGTGGTGAAATACATAACCAAACCATTCAGCCCCAACTTGCTCCTAAAAATGGTGTTAGAGACCATTGGAAAAGATTAATCTCAAAGAAGATTTATATCTTACAATACAAGAGCTTAGCTCTGCTTATGAAGAGCTTTCTCTTCTGTACAGGCTTTCTGAGGTTCTTTCCGGACTCAGTGTCGAAGAGATATGTGAGCAAATTATAGAGGAGGCTATTGATACTATAGGTGTAAAGACCGCGGCTGTTCTGTTTTTGAATGAGAACGGTGAGGAAATATATATAAAGACCTGTAGAGGGAGCTGGCAAAGTGATCTCAGATTTCGACAGGATGATGGGGTGATATGGAATTCTATAAAGACACAAAAACCGTATACATTCTGCAAACTGAGCGAAACAGGACATAGTAGCTATCTACCAGATGTAAAATCATTACTGGTATGTCCTATGATAGGTAAAAGAAAGGTCCTCGGTGCTATTGTTGTTGCTGACAAGGAATTTTCAGAAGGGTTCTATTCTAATGATACAAAACTTTTAAGTGCTATTGCCTTTCAGGCAGCCTTATCAATCGAAAATGCCTTTCTTTATCAGGAACTTGAAGACCTTCTCCTCGGCATGATAAGGTCTCTTGTAAAGGCCCTGGAGGCGACATCTACATGGAGTGCTGGCCATACTGAACGTGTTACAAAATATGCGATAGGCATAGGAAAGGAGATGGGCCTTAACGAAAAGGCTCTTGAGAAGTTGATGATGTGCTCTCTTCTGCACGACATAGGGAAGATAGGTACACCAAAGGAAATACTTGACAAAGCAGGCAGACTCACAGAGGAAGAATGGATAGAGATAAGTAAACACCCACTTATGGGTGCAGAGATACTCAGGGACCTGAAACAGTTTACTGATATAATCGAAGGCATAAAATGTCACCATGATTACTGGGACGGCAGCAGAGGACTGTTCGGTCTGAAGGGTGAACAGATACCCCTGCTGGCGAGGATATTAGCAGTTGCAGATGCCTTTGATGCCATGACATCTGACAGGCCATACAGGCCGAGGAAGTCAAAGGAAGATACGATTAAGGAGATCATCGAGTCTTCTGGTAGACAGTTTGACCCTCAGGTTGTTGAGGTATTCCTGAGATGGGTTAATAAGTTTAACCCACTATATTGAGCTTCCGAATTCTGAGCTTAACGCCAAGCCCATCAGTAATTGCACGGCACTTTTCAATATCAACACCGTCAAGCTTAACCACTGTTGCCTCGACGCCGGGTATATATTTCTTTGCTTCTCTTATAAATTCGATAACCTCTCTAAAGGCATTTTTATAAAATGGCTTGCAAATCCTATCATATGTTTCTTCATCATGCGCATCGAGGCTTATCGAGATACCATCAACAATGCCTTTGAGCTCAGGAAGGATATTTCTCCCGTGTATCAGGTTTCCATGTCCGTTTGTATTGATCCTGACCTTCCCTTTATTCTGTTTTATCCATTTTGCGACGCTCTTAACCAGATCAAGCCTCAGGAGTGGCTCTCCATAACCACAGAATACAACCTCCCTGTATTGTGATGGGTCGCCTATCGCATCTTTAAGCTCTTCCTCTGCAGGTTCATCTGAAAGTCTCAGGTTGTGGCCTTTCACATAGTCTGTGTGGAATCTCACACAGAAGGAGCATTTATTTGTACATCGGTTTGTGATATTAAGATAAAGGTTATCCCTTATCTTATAGGCTATTTCACCTGTTTCAGGCATCTGACCTATTCTGAAAAGGCGTTTTGCATTTATTGTCGTAATACGTGATAGGTCTTCTATAGTGATGCCTCTGAGTTCTGCAATCATCCTTGCTGTATGCACAAGATAGGAAGGCTCATTCCTTTTTCCCCTGAATGGTTCGGGTGCGAGATATGGTGCATCTGTTTCGATAAGCAGATAATCATCAGGTATTGCCTTTGAAATCTCTCTTGGTCTTCTGGCGTTCTTGAATGTTACAGGCCCTGCAATAGATATATAAAACCCCATTGCCATCGCCTTCTCTGCCATCTCTATATCGCCAGAAAAGCAGTGTAATACCCCTTTATTTACTCCGGATTCCTTGATGATTTCGAGGGTATCTTTTTTTGCCTCCCTGCTGTGTATGACTACTGGAAGACCTGTTTCTTTTGATAGTAATAGTTGCCTTCTGAAGACATCCCTCTGGATTTCCCTCGGTGAATTTTCATAGTAATAGTCGAGACCTGTCTCTCCTATGGCAACTACCTTACCCCCCTGTTGCCCCCCACTT
>JBFMAM010000045.1:0-8854 GCA_040755805.1 Nitrospirota bacterium | reverse complement strand
AAACATTTTTATTTTTCTTATAATTTTTATTAGCTCCTGTGCAATCACCGGGACAGGAGAGAACATTCAGAAGGCCAAGGCCTATTATCAATTAGGGTTATCATATCTCAATGATAATAATATCCAGCCAGCATTTGTGGAGTTTCAGAAGGCACTGGAGCTTGACCCCAACAATAAGGAAATCCTTAATATGATCGGCATCATATATCTTCTGAATCTTGAGAACTATCCTGAAGCTATAAAGTATTTCCAGAGGGCTTTGAGGATAGATAAAAACTTTTCTGAGGCATCAAACAACCTTGGTATCGCGTATGAGAAAGCAGGGAGATTCAATGAGGCTATTGAATCATATAAAATAGCTCTATCAAATCCCCTTTACAGGAATGCAGAAAAGGCATTCAATAGTCTGGGCAGAGTATATTACAGGGTAAAGAGATACAATGATGCAATAGATGCGTACAAAGAGGCTATAAAGAGGTTTCCTGATTTTCATTTGCCATATTATGGACTTGCCCTTTGCTACAATGCTATGGGACAATATGGCGATGCTGCTACTGCTATTACGCGTGCAATAGAGCTCGACCCCCTTTATAAGGGAAATAGGGAGAAGGCGATAGAAGATTTCAAAAACAAAAAACTAATGGCGAAAGGCGAAGAAGAAAAAGACATCATTGACTATATCGAGACCCTGAAATACTGAATAGACCCTGTTAGAATTTTACCCTCGTTGATAATATTTACGGGGTTGAAACACAGGATATTCTAACGGGGTAAAGATTCGGGGCGTAGCGCAGCCTGGTTAAGCGCACCTGCCTTGGGAGCAGGGGGTCGGAGGTTCAAATCCTCTCGCCCCGACCATTTCAACTACTAAGATTGTTCTTTTTTGTCCACCATCCATAATATCTCTCTCCGAGCAATATAGTTATGATTGTAAGTCCAAAGCCAGCTATTATATCCACGACATAATGATACCGACAGTATACAGTGGAGAATATGAGGGCTGCCACAATGGGCAAGAATAACCAGAAGAGTCTTCTCTTAAATCTATAGGCAAGGTAAAGAACAACCAAGGGTATAGCAGTATGTCCACTCGGAAATGCGTCTCTTTTTATACCTTCGAGCTGGTTCAAGAGTCTCTGGATTGGTTCTGCAATGAAAAGACCCTGCAGCTCAGTAGTCTGCAGATGGTTTATGGCATATCTTGGGCCGAGCGCAGGCATGAGTATATAACCGAGATAAGAGAGGTAGAAACAGAATAAAACCAGAAATAATGACCTGTTGAATTCTTCTCTTTGATTATCTATTAGAAGAGTAATTCCAAAGATTAGTGGTATAAAATAGTATGTCGAATAGGCAAGCTGGAGTACATCAGTCAGGAGGGGGCTCATAATTTTCTCGAGCATGACTGTAGGATGATTGTTAAAGATAAAATAATCAAGCCTTACGAGTATCGGGTCTATGTCCTCTGGATTAACATAATGCACAAGCCATTCGAGGCTATCAAAGACCACCAGCACACAGATGGTAGGAAAGATCAGGTCATAAAAAAGACCCATGAACCTGCCTTTATCCTTAAACCTGATGATAATAACCTGAGAAATAATAAGAATTAAATAAAAGGTTATTAAAAAAGGAGCCCTCGGAATTTCCTGATAAAATATCATGGTCAGCACAGATAGAAACAGAAGGAAAAGGATTGTTACTGAATCTGCAGGTCTAAGCCTGAAGATTATTTTTCCCATCAGAGTTTACTCAGTACCCTCTTTATTGCCCTGTCTCTTTTTGAAAGTTTTTTTGGATTACCTCTCTTACCGCTCTCAATATATTCTTCATATTCTTTATTATCATCTTCATACTTGTCTCTCTTCTCTATCCGGCTTTTCTCGATAGCATTCAGAAAATCTTCTGAAGGGATAGGTATAGAACCCGATGCCCATACATGTGATGTTATATCCCTGTCTGATGTCACTACAATCCAACCTCGCCTCCCAGAGGAGATTATACGTTTAATAACAGAATCAGCCTTTTCGCCAAGCCTCGAATAGATAACCTTTATTCCACTAATTATAGAACGATTCTCCGGACCGCCTCCTGTCTTCCATCCATCAAAGACGACGGTTATATCGTGACCTCTTCTCTTCCTGTATTCGATCAGGGAGTCAATCAGCCTGTCCCTTTGCTTTTCGAGGTCTTTATGATAGATACCAATTAAGTTGTATCCATCAATGATTATCGAAAAAATAGCAAAACCTCCTCAGACAAAGGGGTCAGCCCTTGAAAATTGACATTATTTCTTCTGCCTCTCTGTTCCACATCTTTTGTAACTTTTTATTTCCTTCTATTTTACTTAATATCCTCTTATATTTGCGTGTTATTCCTGAAGTAGTTAATCTTCCTATCTTTTCCGATATTTCCCTATTTAAAGCAGATGTGTACTTTTTTGAAAGATAAATAAACATCTCTCGACTTCTCTTTACCTCTGCACCGACCTTCTCTTCCTTCTTTAGATCCCCTAATTGATAGTATGCACATACCCTTTTATATAATTCGCCCAAGTTTATCTTTTCCGAAAATATCCTCTTCGCTGTTACTTCTCCGAAAGATCTGTCTCCCCTTATATCTTTAAGCACTTTTTTAATAAACTCATTGCTACCAAGTATAGCCTGCCCTACTATATTTTCTGCAGGATACTTCGGTGGATTCTCTATCCCCGTCTCCACAAATTCCATGTATTTCCTTTGCGATGCATTAAGTGTCTTCCCATATTCTTCTAATAACCATCCTATGTTCAGCCACTCGGGACACTTGCCTTTCCCTATGTAATACCTATAGCTGCTCCACTGATACTCCTGAGGTAACTTTACTATATTTGCCCTCACAGGATTTAAATGTATGTACCTGCTGAGTTCTAATAAGTATCCTTCTTTCTCTACACACAGTGATTTATACCTCCCTGCAAAGATATGCCCTATCCATCCTCTCTGCCTCCTCAGATAACTCCCATAACTCGACCCTATAAAATGCATAAATTTGGTAAGTTCTCCACATGGTATCGATAACAACAAATGGTAGTGATTGCCCATGATGCAATAGGTATATAGTTCTATTCCATATTTCTCCACTCCTTTCTTAAGTATCTCAAGAAGGTATTCTTTATCCTTGTCCTCTGAAAAGATATACTCACCTTTATTACCTCTTGACAGGACATGATATATAGCCTCTTCATACTGTACCCTTAATGGTCTTGCCATGGTGTGTATTTTATAAAACTACAATTATTGTGTCAATATTCAAGGGCTGACCCCTTTGTCTCGTCTCTTGTATTGTTAAGGAATTTTTCGAGGAGAAGGGCAGTAATAGATGTTTTTGACCTTTGTAAATGAGGGAGGGCAAGGGAATAGATGAGTACCTGTCTGCATTTGTTATAATGTTGTAGTCTAGAAGATGCTATAAATGGGAGATTAAAAATACGTACTTTCCTAATCTAGTTTGTTTATTGGTGATTGGAGCTTATTTGGTGTTTGGTCATTGATTATTGGTATTTGGTTATAATGAACGGTATTCATTATAAGAAGAGATTTCTTAAAGGCCTTTTGATTGCCCTGAGAATCATTATCTCCTACAGGCTCTTTAACCTTTTGAGTGTATTCATGGCTCGTTATAAAAAAGAGCAGAGACTCGAGGCCCTCCACAAGAGAAATGCTATCCTTATAAGGGAAAAGGCCCTCGAGATGAAAGGTCTTATGATAAAGGTGGGCCAGTTCTTGAGTTCAAGGATAGACTTTCTCCCTGATGAATACACCTCCGAACTCTCACTCCTTCAGGACAGCGTTCCACCACATGACTACAACAAGATCAGAAAAAGGATAATAGATGAGCTCGGTGCCCCTCCTGAGGATATCTTCCTGAAGTTCAATACAGAGCCTATAGCAGCAGCATCTTTAGGCCAGGTACATGAGGCCTTGCTAAAGGACGGCCGCAAGGTAGCTGTCAAGGTACAATATCCTGATATTGAGAGGATTATAGAGACAGACATTCGGATGTTTAAGGTAGTAATAAGATTTTTCAGGGGCCGATATGGCCGAATAGATTTCGACATGTTACATGAGGAATTTTCGAGGCTTGTAATGGCTGAGCTTGACTATCTGGAGGAGGGGAAAAATGCTGAGAGGTTCAGCCAAAACTTTAAAGGGGATGACAGGGTCACCTTCCCTGCTGTCTACTGGGAATATACCACGAGGAAAGTATTAACGCTTGAGTTTGTTGAGGGAATCAAGATTACCGAATGCGACGCCCTTAAGACATCGGGCATAAACTGTATAAATGTAGCTCCACTACTCGCAGAGGTATACTCGAGAATGATCTACCTGCACGGTTTTTTTCACGGTGATCCTCATCCGGGCAATATCTTTGTACAACATGGCCCGAAGCTTGTATTTGTTGATTTCGGAATGGTTCAGGCTATACCTGAGAGGATAAGAAAAGAGTTGCGAAGATTTGCAAATGCTATTGTTGAAAGGAATCCAGATGATGCTGTTGAATCAATGAGAAAAATGGGTTTTATAATTGAAGGTGCAGACTACAGAGCCATTATTGATGTTGCACACTCCTTGATAGAAAAGTACAGGTATATATCACCGAGAGAATTTAAAAGACTCACTGTTGACGACATCTGGAAGGAAATCGAGAATGTCATAAATGTCCTTAACTTCATACAGATACCCAACAACTTCATACTACTCGGCAGGACAATAGGGATTTTAAACGGTATCTCCTTCAGGCTGAATCCTGAAACTAATATCATAGAAATAGGGAAACCCTTTATAAAAGAGTTTTTGAAAGGCAGTAGAAAAGAGCAAGTTGACTTAATGGTAAAGGAGCTGAAGGATAAAGGCATAAGGCTTTGGAGGTTGCCATCTTTGCTGGCTGATTTTTTAAATATGGCAAACAAGGGTGATATTATAGTCAGACTCTCTCATTCTGACATGGAAAAGATAACAAGTCCGTCCGCATCCTTAACAAAGGTGATGATGATGGTCATCCTCACCGTGACTGCAGCAGTAGCAGCACTCTTTTTTGAAATGATAAATCAAAGGGTGCTTTCAGTGGTTGCAGCAGCTTCATCCGTAATTCTTGGAATCTTATCAGCATTCAGATTAGTGAGAAAATGATGACGGATATAAAGCACGACTATCTCATCAAAGACCTCGGTCATCACGACCATAATATATATAATCAGGTAATCCGCCAGATAGAAGAAATCTTTCACAAACACAGGCATAAACTCCAAAGGGTCGAGGAACTTGCTCAAAAGGTAAAGGATGGGATTGAAAGAATTAGTCCTTTTATCCAGCAAAATACCGAGAAAGTCTGCCCTGATTGCAAGGATGTCTGCTGCACTAATAAGCACGGTTATTACAATCATGAAGACCTTGTATATATCTATGCACTTGGGCTGAGGCCACCTTCCTATGACTTGAGAAAAAAAGATTCAGACCCGTGCCAGTTTCTTTCTGAAAGAGGCTGTATCATGGAGCGTGCAGTTCGGCCATCCAGTTGCAATTGGTATTTCTGCGACTCCCTATTTGAGCAGATGGGAAAAAGGCCAGATTATCAGGAATTTGATGACTCCCTGAGAGATGTAGCTTACCTCTGGATGAATTTAATGGAAGAGTTTGTTAATGTCCTTTATACCTTAAAAATCAATCCGGCGGCGTCCTACTTTCCCATGACCTCACGGTCATAGTATCATTGGCCCTGAAGGGCTTAACTTCCGTGTTCGGAATGGGAACGGGTGCTTCCCCTTCGGCATCGCCACCGGAAATCTATTTTTATTATATCATTAAAAAAACAATACTTCAAACCCTAAGAAACCACAGAGTTCACAGAGCTATGAGCAAAGGACTAAGGGCAGAGAGCACAGAAACGGCTACGTTGTCTTAACCGTTTAACGCATCAGTGTCCCCTATGGTTAATTGCATTATTTAGGTCGACGCTAAATTTGATTGGTGGAGGTGAACGGGATCGAACCGATGACCTCCTGCTTGCAAAGCAGGCGCTCTCCCAACTGAGCTACACCCCCAAACTCTATAAATCCCAAACTCCAAATTCCAAAATCCAAAAAGTTTGGAATTTGACATTTGTAATTTGTGATTTTTTGTAATGGGCCTAATTGGAATCGAACCAATCACCTCACCCTTATCAGGGGTGCGCTCTAACCAACTGAGCTATAGGCCCATGGTCTTCTGGCCGATCACTCCCTTCCGGCCCTTAAACTAAAAAATGCATAAAGAAGGTGATTAGCCACCAGCATTTCGTTCTGAGCCAGGATCAAACTCTTATTTGAAATTACAGGACTGTTTAGGTATGCTCGCACCTTTTTTAGCTTTTCAAAGAACAATAAACCAATATAGATACATATAACTTATGTTATTAAATTTTGTCAACCCGGGAAAAATCGGGAAGGTAACATACAGAGACATAAAATTGCCACCCGTCACTGAATGGTTACGTACTGGTTGATTTTATTTATCCTCCTATGTTATAAACAATAAACAGAAAATGCATTTAGAAAACCACAGAGATCACAGAGATAATTTTTAGAATTAATAAAATCTCTAATTTTTGATTATTTCTCTGTGTTCTCATGAGTAAAGTTTTTTATGTAAAGAACATAGTTTTTATAAAAGAGTGCACAGAGAAAAACAAGAGTTGTCTTTTTCTCTTTATATATTTCTCAGTGCCCTCTGTGGTTAATTGCATTATTTGGGTAAATTTCTTACTTAAAAAGGCGGAATCCATAAGGAGGCATTTTGAATGAACATCTATGAAAATATTGTTATCCTTAATGCAACCCTTACTGACGAAGAAATCGAGACAGCCATTGTAAAGATTAAAGACATCATTACAAACCATGGAGGAGAGATACTTAAAGTAAACATCTGGGGGAAGAAAAAACTCGCCTACGAGATTAAAAAACAAAAAAAGGGGGTATACGTGCTTTTGTGTTACAAGACACCACCGTCGACAATTAAAAAATTAGAGGAGTTCTACAGAGTCTTCGACACTGTGATAAAATATATGATTATAAAACTCAGCGCAAAGCAGGCACGCGACCTTGAGACGTCGGAATCGACTCACAACGAGATTAGAGCTATCTCAGAGCCTGTAGAGCAAAAAAGTGAGGTTTAAATGTATAATAAGATAATACTCATAGGCAATCTTACAAAAGATCCCGAACTAAGGTATACTCCACAGGGAACACCTGTGGCCTCCTTCAGACTTGCGGTAAATTATAGGTATAAACAGTCTGCCGGAGGCGGAGATGAGATAAAGCAGGAAGCAATGTTTATAGACAACGTAGTTTTCGGGAAACAGGCAGAATCATGTAGCAAATACCTCAATAAAGGTAGTTCTGTCCTTGTTGAGGGAAGACTTCACGAAAGAAGATGGGAATCCAATGGACAGCACAGAAGCAAGTTCGAAGTGATTGCACAATCTGTAAGGTTTCTTTCAAAAAAGGTAGGTATCCAGGAACAGGCAGCAGAAGGCGATATTGTTCCTCCTGAGGAAATCACTGATTTAGAACCATTTTAACCTAAGCATAAAAAGGAAGGCAGATATGCTGAAAAACCCCAGCGAAAGGAGTTAACTTGCAACAGAAGAGATTCCAGAGAAGAAGGTTTTGCAGGTTTTGTTCGGAAAAGGTAGAGCACGTAGATTACAAAGATATTAAGGTCCTCAAAAACTATCTTACCGAGAGAGGAAAGATTATCCCTCGAAGGATGACAGGTACATGTGCAAGGCATCAGAGAGAGTTGACGGAGTCTATAATGCGAGCAAGAAACATAGCGCTGCTTGCCTTTGCAGAAAAATAGGATGAGGATTCCAAGAAGCTGGGTTCCACTTTTAGCAAAAAAGATAGTAGATAACATCACATCAAAGGAACTCGTTAAGCCGACTGTACCCGTGGAAAAACTCCTGTTTGAGACAGAGGCGCTTCTCCTGAATGAACTTACTGTTGAGGACAGGCTGAACGAGGAGGTCAGGGAACTGTTAAAAACCCACACCTCTGAAATAGAGCAAGGCCGCTTGGACTACAGGAAGCTCTTTGAACTCACAAAACAGAAACTTGTGAAGGAAAGGAACCTGATTCTATGATGCTCTCGGAGGATAAGATATCACACCTGAGCCATATACTCCTTAAGGGACTTGTAGAAAAGAAACTTATTGAAGTGATCGAGGAAGAAAGTAAGATAAGGCGTGAGATCAGACGAACTATTATATCAGAATTGAAGATAGGTGAAGAGATTGATTCTGCTGTCAGGAAAAAAATCAAATCATTTTCGAGAAAGATAGCTGAAGGGAGTCCCGAGTGGGAGATCCTTTACAAAAAATTTTTCAAGGAAGAGGAGGTAAAAAGAGGGTTAACATAGAAATAGGCTAAAATAGTTCATGGACTGCTTCATTTCATATGTCACTGAGGAAGAGATTAAGAGAGAAAGGATAAAGGCGCGAAGGCTAAAAAAATCCCAATGGTGGAAGAGGAAATGTTCAGACGGCGTCTGCTACTTCTGTAAAAGAAAAATAGTCCCAAAAGAACTCATCATGGATCATGTAGTCCCCATAATACGAGGTGGTAAGTCAACTAAAGGGAATGTCGTTCCTGTCTGTAAGGAATGCAACAACAAAAAGAGATATCTACTCCCGATTGAGTGGGATGAATACCTCGAAGGATTAAAAGATGTCTAAATCTTCAGTCTTTCCCCATTTGGCAATAAAAGAATACTTTTATAGCTAATGTCAAGAAAAATCTTTGATGTTGTCATTTCAGAGTCTTACTAAAAAAGTAACC
>JBFMAM010000044.1:0-8919 GCA_040755805.1 Nitrospirota bacterium | reverse complement strand
TTCCGCTGAGTCACCAAATATCGTTAAACTACCTGATGAATCCCAGACAAGCGTAGCCCAAGTTCCAGGATCAGCTACTCCACGAAACACATCTACCGTAGTGGGTGGTGTAGAAGTATCCATATCTCCGTCGGACCATATACCAAAGATATTGCTTCCCGCAAGTGATGCATATTCAAACCTTAGCACAGGAAGTATGGCTGGCATGGCAGCATCTACATGGTACCACATGCCTGCAGGGTGTTGATCCCAGTATGCATCAAGACCAGACCACCCAAAATATGGTGATGGACCAGTCAAGATGGTCTGGAGGCTTGGCTCTCCAGAAGGTGGAGTCCCCACAGTAACCGGACGGGTGTTAAACGGATTAATCGGAACAGCATAGGCCACCGAGTAGACCATTAGCAACGTCACCACGACGAAGACTAATAGACTCATTCCCTTTTGAAATCTAATTCTTTTCATCTTTTTTACCTCCTTGGAACTACATTCTAAACTATAATTGCAGTAATAAAATTAAAGCAATTAACATGCCAAATTTAGGATTATCCTTCACATCTAATTGAAACATCGTAAAAATGCTTTTAAATCAAGATGTTATGCAGATATAAGGTGCAAATATTTTTATTTTTGAAGTAGCGTAAAAGATAGAATCTCAGAACTGTAAAATTTTCCGACACTTAGAATCTCAGAACTGTAAAATTTTCCGACACCACCCCCCCTTAACCCCTCTGTATTCACCTTACCAAGGGGGAATTTAAGGGGGGTTAAGGGTTAAAATATCTTATAAAATTCAAAGAGTCTGGCATAAGAATTGCTTATGAATATACAAGGAGAGTAGTCATGGAACCGGTTAAGTATCTGACAGATGAAGAGATAATAGATGTCTTAAAGAGAATTGGAATAAGGCGAAAGGCTGAATTAGATACTGCCATTGCAGAGTACAAAAAATACTGGTTGACTGTATACCTTGCCTCACCCAAAGGCAGTAATAAAAACAGGGTCCTATCCTTTTGACTACCTGAGCCTTTGTATCTTCCTTAAAATACCCCGAAGCAAACTCAAGCCTCAAAATTTTCTACTTGTAAATCCTCTAAAAAACAACTAAAATTTATAAGAGGTAGAAAAGGTGACCCCTAAAGATAATACCAAAACGCAGTCTTTAGATGATATTGCAGGTTTCCTGCCGCTTGATATAACAAGTCAAAAGCTCTTTATCTTAAAAGAAGTTTGTGCGGCAATAGCCAATATAGAGAGTATAGATACAGTCTCTGAGCTTGTATTAGGTCTTGTGCTGAGATATTTAGATGCAAAGATTGGTACCATAATGCTGATAGATGAAGAGAAACAGGAGCTTTATATTAAAAAGGCAAAGGGGCTTGATGCAGACCTTATCAGAGATATAAGGATTAAGATTGGTGAAGGTATCTGTGGCTATGTTGCCAGGGAGAGGAAGCCCCTCCTTATCAAGGATGTAAGTAAGGATGTGAGATTCAAAAAGATAGGCCATCCGAGATATGAAAACGAATCTCTTATCTGTGTTCCAATACAGACAAGAGACCGTATCTTTGGCGTGATAAGCATAAATAACAAAAGAGATGGAAGTATCTTTACAGTAGATGACCTCGAACTCCTTACCATATTGTCAGACCAGGCTGCAATTGCATTTGAAAACGCACGTCTGATCGAGACCCTGAAGGACAAAAACCTTGAACTTGATAAGGCGAACAAAAAGCTTATTGAATCCGACAGGTTGAAGGCAGACTTTATCTCGAGGTTATCCCACGAGCTCAGGATCCCGCTTTTTACTATCAGAGGTGCAGCTCACTATCTGAAGACCGCCACGACTATTGACCGCCAGAAAAATAAGGAATTCGTTAATATAATTTATAGTGAAACAAACAGGCTGGAAAGACTTATCGAGGATCTCTTCGATTTTTCGAGGCTGGAAGATGAGACAAAGATCTTAAAGAAATCCAATATATCCCTATTAAAAGCAGTAAAGAACGTACTTGCCTTAAAGGTTATTCAGAACCTTATTACCGAAAAAAATATCGAGATTATAACCTCGTTTAATGAGAAGATTGGTAATATATTGGCAGATCAGGAGCGACTACAGCAGATATTAGTGAACCTGTTGATTAATTCGATAGGACACTCAAAGCAGGGAGACAGGATACGGCTTTCCCTCAGTGATTCAAAGACAGAAGTAATTTTTGCGGTCCTGATAGAGAACAGGAAGATACCGGAAGAAGAGATACCATTTATATTTAATAGAGAGACCATGCGGCTCGGGGGAAAGAGGTCACGGAAGACAGACCTCGAGCTCTATATTTTAAAAAGGCTTGTAGAGCTGCATGACGGCACAATAGGGGTAGAGAACCTCAAGGAAGGACTGAAGTTTACAGTTATCTTCCCAAAGGTTGTAAAGGTAGAATTTGAGAATAAATTAAATCAGGCCCTCGATACTTTACTCTCATTTGTTTCTAACCTGATGGAGGTAAATATCGCTTCTATTATGCTGTTTGATGAAAGCAAGGGCGAATTAAGAATAAAAAGTGCACAGGGGCTCGATGAGGATGTTGTAAGGAACACGAGGCTCAAACTGGGTGAAAGGATTGCCGGTTGGGTAGCCCAGGAGGGTAAACCACTCCTCCTCGAAGATGTTGAAAAAGACTTCAGAGTAAAGGTCAGTCGTCTTCCACAGTATAGAACAAAATCGCTCCTGAGCGTGCCCATTAAGATTAACGATAGGATTATGGGAGTGCTCAACCTCAACAACAAGAAAGATGGAAGTATATTTGACATAGATGATTTCCATCTTGCATCTATATTTTCTGAGAGGATTGGGCTTATAATCAAGAGATTTTACGAAAACATGTCAAAGGCCGAAATACTCACATATATCACAGAGGAGCTCGAAGAACTCCTGGATGCAGAGAAGATTTATGATAAGAAGGCCAGGAATACGATTAAAAGATTTGTTATCAAAATAGGTAAGGAGCTTAACCTTACCGAAGAGGAGCTCAAGATACTCAGTTATTCTGCCTTGCTCTGTGACCTTGGTCTCACACGGATAGATGAGAAGATACTGAAGAAAAACAGGAAACTAAACCGGATTGAGTACAGGATTGTAAAGAAGCATCCGTTTACAACACTCGAACTCATTGAATCTATAGAGCTCACTGAAATGGTTAAAAAGAATATACTTCATCATCACGAGAGGTTTGACGGCACAGGTTATCCTGAGGGGCTGAAAGGAGAAGATATTCCCATAGGGTCAAGAATAATCGCTGTCGTAGATGCCTATGTAGCAATGACCGCAGAAAGACCTTATAGAAAGGTTATGACAGAGGAAGAGGCTATAGCCGAGATAATAAGAGAAGCAGGAACACAGTTTGACCCTAAGGTTGTAGATACCTTTCTGAGGGTATTAAAAGAGAAACGGGTTAGTTAAAATACCACTCACATCACTACCGTCCAAAATAACCCTGTTGAGGTAGACCCGTGATTTTGCTTCAGAAATTGAGCCATATCCCTTAATTTCAAGCATATAGAAAAATTTATTTTGGACAGATATGCACTCATATCAAAATTCAATAAGACCCCTTTCATCTGTTCAACCTTGTCAGAACAGGTTAATACGTGTTAAATTTTAAAAATGACAAAAACTGTTTATATCCGTACATTCGGCTGTCAGATGAATGTACATGACTCCGAAAAGATGCTCGGGATACTCTGGGAAGATGGGTATTTAGAGGCCGATGATCCGCGTGAGGCAGACCTGATAATATTCAATACATGCAGTATAAGGCATAAGGCTGAGCAGAAATTTTACACCCAACTGGGAAGGACAAAATTTTTAAAGAGAAAGAGGCCTGAGATGAAGATAGCTGTTGCTGGTTGTATAGCACAACATGAAGGGGAAAATATTTTTAGAAAGGCACCTCATGTGGATTTTGTATTCGGGCCGCAGAATATCCATATGCTTAAGGATCTCGTATCAGGAATGACCGCACCTGTTGCTATCGAAGATAATTCCGAGATAGCAATGAGAGAGCTTCCAGTAAAAAGAGATGATAGAGTTAAGGCATGGATTACAATAATGTATGGCTGCAATAATTTCTGTAGTTACTGTATAGTCCCTTATACGAGGGGCAGAGAAAGATCAAGGCCGAGCGAGAACATCTATTCTGAGGTAACAGAACTCGCTGATAAAGGCTACAAGGAAATAACCCTTCTCGGACAGAATGTTAATTCTTATATGAGTGATACAGATTTTCCCGGGCTTTTAAGAAGGCTCGATAGGGTAGGGGGGCTAGAGAGGATAAGGTTTGTTACTTCTCATCCAAGGGATCTATCTGCTGGGCTTATAACTGCGATGTCTGAACTGCCTAAGGTATGTGAGCATATTCACCTTCCTTTGCAATCAGGCTCAAGCAATATATTAAGGCTTATGAACAGGGGTTATTCATATGAGGACTATATAAGAAAGGTCTCGATGCTTAGAAAGAAGATTCCAGGTATTTCTATAACTTCAGACATAATAGCCGGTTTTCCATGTGAGACAGAGGATGATCATATGCTTACAATAAAGGCGCTGAAAGAGATAGAATTCGATGGGATATTCGCCTTCAAATTTTCTCCAAGGCCGGGTACTAAGGCTGCCGTGATGGAGGGCTATCTACCAGAAGAGATAAAATCTGAACGGCTCACTGAGGTATTAAAGGTTCAGGAAGAAATAACAACCATAAAAAACAGGTTACTTGAGGGTACAATACAGGAAATTCTTATAGAGGGAGAGAGCAAAACCAATAAGGAAAGACTTACAGGACGAACAAGGACTAACAAAATAGTTAATATTCCCAAAATTGAGATAAAGAAAGGTGCCTTGATATACGTAGAGATAACAAAGGGGAGACAGCATTCACTTGAGGGAAGACCTGTTAAAGAATGAAACGGTCATGTCTTAAAAGACACAAAGAATAATGAAAATTAGTAATCCCCCCACTCCCCCCTTTAGAAAAGGGGGGTGAGGGGGGATTTGAGGTATTTTCAAATGAAGGTTTCAATTCTCACACTTGGCTGCAAGGTAAACCAGTCAGAAAGTGCCATTATAGAGGGTAGCCTTAATAAACTCGGGTGGTCTATTGTAGGGTTATCCGAACATCCTGATTACTGTGTTGTAAATACCTGTACTGTAACAGCAAAAAGTGATTACCAGTCAAGACAGCTCATAAGAAGGGCTGCAAGGACAGGTGCTAAGGTAATAGTAACTGGCTGCTACTCACAGCTAAGGCCTGACGAGATAAGACATATCAAAGGCGTTGACATTATCATAGATAACAATAAAAAATTAAATATTATAAATATGTTATCCGATAATAGAGTAAGTATTACTTTCAGTTATACCAGCAGATCCAGGCCTTATCTGAAAATACAGGACGGATGTAATTTATCATGTACCTATTGTGTAGTTCCAATGGCACGGGGTAGGTCAAGGAGTCTCGAGGTTTCCGAAGTAATCAGACGTGCTAAAGAAATTGAAGCTGCTGGCTACAATGAGATAGTCCTTACAGGTATCCACCTTGGCGCCTATGGATACGATCTGAAACCTAAGGCTAAGCTTTCAAAACTCATTGGAACCCTTCTTAAAGAAACAAAAAACATTCGGATAAGGCTGAGCTCTGTAGAGATTAAAGAGTTAGACGCTGAAGTCTTAGAACTATTTCAAGAGAAAAGGATATGCAAACATATACATCTCCCTCTTCAGAGTGGGGACGACACTATCCTGAGGCTTATGAATAGAATGTATACCTCCAGAGACTATGTAATCACTATAGAGAATATAATAAAACGGGTACCAGATGTTGCTATTGGCACGGATGTTATTGTGGGTTTCCCAGGAGAAGGTGATAAAGAGTTCTTAAATACAAAGAGATTGCTCGATTCAATACCGCTGGCATACATGCATATATTTCCTTTTTCACCGAGACCGAATACCTTAGCCTCTAAAATGAGCTTGCAGAACACTACAACCGTCAAGAGAGAAAGGCTTAGTGAGCTAAAAGCATTAAATGCCGAGAAAAAGATGGCCTACATGTCATCACAAATAAATAAAACCCTTGATGTTATTATCGAAGGGCAGGGCATAAATAACATCTCAACTGGAACATCAAGTAACTACCTAAAGGTAAAGGTACTTTCAAATGGGTATCCTAAGGGAGCACTTGTCCGAGTAAGGGCTTCGGGGATAGAAGGAGATTTAGTCAGAGGAGACCTGATAGAGAAGTTGTAACGCACGGATTTTTTTTGTTTTTTTATCTGCCTAAATTCTATTCACGGCCGTTCGAACCTGCAATTTTCAAAAGATGGTATGATTTTTAAACACACTTAATAACAGCTTACTGACAATCCCTGTTTATAAATTATGTCTGATAAGATATATTATGTAAAATAACATTTTCGGGACGCGGCTACTTATGTGTTTTATATGGATTAAGGTTGCTTACGAATTTTATAGCTTCCCTTTTAGACCTTACCCTGCCCTCGAATTGGGCCTTCTTTAATTCGATTATAATCCTACCGAGTCTTGGTCCAACCTTTACCTCTGTTATGCTGATAATCTCTTCAGAGCTTAAAAGCCCCCACTTCCAGATTTTCTTAAACCTCTTGTAGTCCTTTAATAGTTCTAATCTACCTGTTATGATCAGGATATCAATTGCCGCATCTTTCGAGATTAAAAATATATCGAACAATCTGTTCTTTAAGTCATCCCCTTTTCTTTTTAGTTCTTTGATACCTTTATGGCTCAACTCTATGCGTTTATTAATCGAGGAGCTCATCTTAATCTTTACTTGAAAATCCCCCCTTCTCCCCTCACCTCCCTTTAATTCCCGGATTATTTGCATTAAAAGCTCCAGGCAGAGCAATCCTTTATATGTAAGGCCTTGAGAAAATATCTTTTTAAGTAAAGCTTGAATTGTAGATGGAAGTTTATTAATTGTAGCTTTTTCGAGTGTAGAAATTTCTTTAATGTTGCGCTCTAAGCTTCTGTAAGGAATTGATAAAATATCAGTTAAGAGTCCATCATAGAGTGCCATCTTAAGATACTTTGCTGAATGGTCTGAGTTTAACAAATTGAAAATTTCTAAAGTTATTCTTTCAGAAGATATCTCTATAATCTTGCTATGATGTATTTTTATTGCCTTCCGAGTTGCCTTTTCTATAGAGCCTTTAAGTTCGGCTGCAAACCTGTATGCCCTGAGCATTCTCAATGGGTCAGCAATCAGGTTTTCCTCGGATATAGAGCGTATTTTTTTCTGTTTTATATCTTTTAACCCGCTATGAGGGTCTATAATACCTATATGAGGGGACCATGCAACAGCATTTATGGTAAAATCCCTTTTTGATAAATCTTCCTTGAGTGTCCCCAATGGTCTTGAAAAATCAAGGGTAATGCCATCTTTTAAGGCAATCCTTATCATCTGCTCTTTTCTGAGCTCGACAATAGTGCCTCCGGTAACGCCTTTGATTTCATTGACAAGGCACATGATGTCTTTGCCCACAATATAATCCCTGTCCTTAGAACGAATACCTCTCAAAACATCTCGGACGTAGCCTCCTACCAGATACAATTCTCCCCCCCTACCCTTTTCAAAGATGATAGAGTTATATCTGTCTCTGAGGATCTTGTTCTTGAGCCTCTGAGCTGAAAATATCATGGTTAATATTACCATATTGAAGAGGGCTGTCCCACCCCCCTATGTCCCCCCTTAGTAAGGGGGGAATTAAAGGGGGGTTTTTGAAAGGCTCTCCTTGACTTTAGCCCATGCTGATTTGTAAAATTTTGTATTGCGGGCGTAACTCAGTAGGTAGAGTGTCTGCTTCCCAAGCTGATGGTCGCGGGTTCGAGTCCCGTCGCCCGCTCCACCAACACAGATAAGCACCGATATAAAAATACCAAATGATCGCAGATATGAAAAAAGTAGAGAGTAGTAAACCCCGCACCCCACCCTTGCTATATATTTTTACCCCGTCTAAAAGGCGGGGCTTTCTGGGGTGCGGGGTAAATAGCGAGACTTAACCAACATTTGGTTATCTGTGACCATCTGTAAATAATCTGTGAATCTGTGTATTTTTATTGAAGATTAAAAATGCGGAAGGGTCTAATACATATCTACACAGGTGAGGGTAAGGGAAAGACTACCGCTGCCGTAGGACTTGCGATAAGGGCTAAAAGCAGGAGATTACGAGTGCTATTCGCACAATTCATGAAAGGTAATAAAAAGGGTGGAGAGCTTGAACTGCTTGAAAGCCTTTCAATAAAAACAAAAAGATTTAACAGGGTTTTATCTCCATATTTTTATCCAGATATAGATAAAGAGAAACTTAAAAGAGAGACTAATAAATCACTAAAAAATATAAAAAAAATAATGTCGAGTGACGATTTTGACCTCATCGTCCTCGACGAATTCAATTGTCTTATCCCTGAAGGTCTCCTTACAGAAAATGAGGCGGTTGATTTAATCACACATAAGCCTGAACGACTTGAACTCGTCCTTACGGGAAGAGGAGCTACTGAAAGACTTATAAAGGCTGCTGATTATGTCACAAACATGAAAATGATTAAACATCCTTTTTCTAAAGGTATTATGGCAAGGAAAGGCATTGAGTATTGACTTTAGGTATCAATGGAGCTAACCTATTTCGACAATATGGAAACTTTTACCACCACACCAGAAAGCCCTGTCTGTAAAGACGGGGATGAATGGGATGATTTGCTGGCGAAGCCAGTAATAGGAAAAGCCACACCTGTAAAGGTGTGGTGGTAAAAGTTTCACCACAGAGGTCACAGAGGTGATAAAAATTCAAATTTCAAAATCCTAAATCCTAAACAATACCAAAATTCTAAATTCA
>JBFMAM010000043.1:0-8942 GCA_040755805.1 Nitrospirota bacterium | reverse complement strand
ATAATCCAGACTCCTCCGAGGTTCAGTTCGATAATATATCTAAGTGCATTCTTGTATGCATTAACAAATTCTTCCACTTTATAATTTAGTACTTTTCCAGCTGTTCGTGCACGGCCATAAGGGTTCAAGGCACGCAAAAAGACACCATGGAAACCTAAACGCACGTATTCGTCTATTACGCGAGTAAGTCCATGGATACTATCTTTAGTGATCGTTAGAAGTGCCGAGACTTTATCTTCACCCACGATTGCTCTGGTCATCTTTAGTTTCTCAATAAATATTTCGTAACTACTCCCACCCTTTCTTAAGATTCTATGCATACCATGAATTTCCTTGGGACCATCAAGGGAGGTTGAAATCAAAACGCTGTGCTTTTTTAAAAAATTTAGGATATCCTCAGTGATCAAAGATAGATTGGTACATAACACGAAGGAGAGATTTTTATGCTCTTTTCTATTGATTCTCTCGGCATATTCTATGATTTCCTTTACTGTCTTAAAATTCAGAAGAGGCTCACCACCTTGGAACTCTATTTTTATAGAAGGAGAAGGGCTCTGAAAAATCATTTCAACGACCTTTCTTGAAGTTTCTGTATTCATATCCCACTGGCGATCATCCATATCTTTGCTTGAAGCATGGCAGTAATCGCATCTATGGTTGCATCTAAGCGTAACCACTACCATGTGTAGGCTAGTAAAATTCTTTAGGAATGATTTCTTAGTGCGGTACTTAGTGGCCATTAGATCGATGACAGGTGCTAGGCTAGCCTCCGAATCTACAAGAAAATGTTTAGCTTTCAGGTCTTTATAGATGTCACCTTGTAAGTCGAGATTAAAAGAAATGAGCTGTTCGAATTCTTCGGTTTTAAGGAATAAAAATTCACCAGCTTCATTAACAAGCAGTATCTTATGTTTTGGAAACCTCATGAATCTGAATGGCAGCGCATGTAAGGGGGGCGTCGAGCTTAGGGTTTGAGAGCTCTGATTATCACTTATCATTAGGCTCTTTCCCTAGTACTTTGGTCAATTCAGAAAGAGAAACAGGTGCAAAGGCCTGTTTGACTATAATTTCTCTTATGATACCATACTTTGCTTCCAAGTCTAATCTTATCTGTTGGTCCAAAACCTCATTGCAAAAGTCGAAGGCAACTTCATTTAAATCATCTTCATTCATTTCACTCCCAGGTTTTGGTTGCAAGTACACTCCCACAGTTCGTTCATCTAGTGGTTCTATTAGCACCCCGAATTGTCCTGATAGTTTGTGGGCTGCTGCAAACACGGCTGACTTCTCATAAAATTCTTTACTCAATGAAACCAAGATTTTACCCTCTTCTACCTTAGTGAATATTCCTTTCATTTCATTATGACTACCTCCTTAAAAAGCTTTTATGGCTTCAATTCTTCTGGCTTCGCGCTTCTCCAATAATTTTTCTTTTGTTATTTTAGTAACGGGTTTGTTTCTAATTGTATCAACGCCCTTGATAAAACGATTCGGGTGCTTTGGCTTTTTAAACTTAGAAGGCCAATGATACTTTCCAGTTGCCTTGTCATATTTTGGATTAGCCCCTGCCCTGAAAGCCTTCCTGTAGTCATAGAAATGCTCAGGAAAATCAGGGTCCAAACTAATTCCCATGATTGTGGCCCAACGGGCATACCATTTCCTAAATTCATTTTCTTCTTTACTTTTAAACGTTTCTTTTTTATTTCTATCCATGTGATTTTTCCCCTTTACGTAATCTTGTAATACTTCTTTTCAGAACTTACATGTTAGATATGGAAATGATCTCACTTAAGACAGAATGCAAGTTCCTCAAACTGCAACACAGATTAGACATTACAGAGGCTATTTGATTGGCCTTACCCATAAAGCCCTTCTTTAATTCTTCCTCATAGACTCTGGTTAGTTCCCTCATCTCTTTAATGGCAGGGATGAATTGAAGGACATCATCATAATAGCGAGGGCCAAAATTCGGATTCATACACCTTAGCCTTTCAATGAGTCCTTCAATTTGCACCTTATGGATATCCTCCTCTGTCTGTGCATCAATCTCTGTAAATTTCTTTCCATATAGCCCCATCCTTATCAGGTGTTTTCTCGCTGCTGGCTGTGTAATCCCTACGATCCTGGCTATGTGGTTTTGGCTCTTACCCTCTATGTAAAGCCTTCTTATCCGCCTTTTCCTTTCCTCTACTTCAGCTACCCATCTTTCAAACTCAGCAAGTGTCCTTGCCATCTACCAGCCCCTTCTGAATTTATGGAAATTGTAAATAGGATTTCTTCTTTCGCCTATCCCACGCATAAGACGATCAATGGTCTTGATATCCTCTTTTGAGAATCTATAATAACCACCAGGGGTCTTTCTGGATAGATACTGCGGGGCCTGTAGAATCAGGAACCGTTTTAGTGTTGCAACGCTTACACCTAAAGCTTCAGCTGCGTCTCTTATCCTCATATAGCCTCCCTATAACTCAGTATAAAGAAAGAGGGCAAGGGATAGCAACTGTTAGTGACAATAGTGACGATAATGACGTTAAAACGGGTGATACAGAAAAAATAACCTTGGCCTCTGAAAGTGCCTCCCCCATATACTGGCTGTCCTCAATAGTAAAAAGAAAAGGCCCCAGGTTGCCCCAGGGCCTTAGTGAAAACTGTAACCATTTTGTAACCATTTGCCCTAATTTTTCGGCAATTTTAGGCAACTCTCGGCAACTTACCTGAAACCTAATAAACCCTGATATATCAAGGTTTTACAAGGAAAATTAGGTAGTTACAGAGAGATTAAATTTAGGCTGATTTTGGTTTCCTAAACCTGGTGTCGCAGGTTCGACTCCTGCAGGGGGCACCATTTTCCCCTTAAATTTCAAAACAATAATGGATTCAATTTTTTGATATACTAACCTTGAAAGTGTCAAAATATTCAGGGAGATAAATAGCAATGAGAATAATTACTTTCATAATGTTTACGGTTCTCCTTCTGTCAGGATGCTTTCACAAAAAAGTGTCAGTGAAGTCAGGTGATGTAACATTTGTAGACCGACATATGAAAAATGTTACTCAGCTCACGTTTGATGGTGACAATGGTGAGGCCTATTTCAGCCCTGACGGCCATAAACTTATATTCCAGTCAAACAGAGGTGGATATGCCTGCGACAAGATCTGGATCATGAACACAGATGGCTCAGAAAAAAAGATGGTCAGTCCAAACCATGGAGCCCACACTTGTTCTTTCTTCTTCCCGGACAACCAGAAGATAGTTTTTGCTTCAACCAGTCATCTTCCTGGTGATTGTCCTGCGAAATCTAAAGCACCGCAAGGTGCCCATTTTGTATGGCACCTTTATCCATATAACATATTTGTTGCTAATACCGATGGGTCAGAAATGAAAAAGATAACAGACAATCCGAAGTACGATGCCGAGCCAATCGTCTCTCCTGACGGAAGGCAGATTGTGTTTGGTTCGCAGAGGCATGGTGATTTCGATATCTATATAATGAATTCTGACGGTACCAATGTTCGACGGTTGACCGAAAGGATAGGATACGACGGTGGTCCGTGGTTTTCACCAGATGGCAAAAAGATTGTCTGGCGAGCATGGTATCCAGAGACTGAAGAGGAAATTGCAAAGTGGCGCGACTGTATAGAAAATGACTATATCGTTCCCGTTCCCCTTGATATATGGATTATGGATGCTGATGGATCAAACAAGAAAATGATCCTCCATAATGGCGCCACGAACTTTGCCCCCTCGTGGCATCCTGACGGGAAACGTATCATCTTCTCGAGTAATATGGATGACTGGCACGAAGACATCAAAAAATTCGGGCATAACTTTGAGCTCTACCTTATCAACATAGACGGCACTGGCCTTGAAAGGATTACCTATAACAATGTCTTCGATAGTTTCCCGATGTTCTCCCACGATGGTAAAAAGCTCGTCTTTGCTTCTAACAGGAACCCGCAAAAGCCAAAGGCAACCGATATATTCATTGCTGATTGGGTGGAATAGGTTTTTGATGTCGCTCAAGTCAGTCATGCTTTTTTACATCTGTGGAATTTTATGTATACTTACCACGATACCTGCTTCCATTGAAGCAACGGAGTTACCACGACACGATAGGATAATCCATCACAATCTGAAAGTCGTGCTTTATCCGAAAGAGCAGCGTTTTAGTGTCGAAGACACGGTAACGGTGTCTGAGAGTCACCTTCCGGAGTTTAACTTTTCCCTGCACGGAGGACTTAATCCCCTTTCACCGACCCAAGGTGTAAGTATTGTCCACAAAACCAGGAAGCCTGGAGCTATCCCCCTTGAATCCTTCAAAGTAAAACTCCCTCCCGGTCTGAGCACCTTTGTACTTAAGTACGGCGGGAGTATTTACCATCCTATTGAACCATATGGCAAAGAACAGGCGCGAGGTTTCAGCCATACACCTGGCGTGATTTCAGAAGATGGAGTGTATCTTGCAAGAAGCTCTTTCTGGTATCCTGTGTTTGATGAGGGATTGGTGACCTTTAACCTCCAGGTGGAGCTGCCGCCGGAGTGGGATGCAGTAAGCCAGGGAGAGCGCACACTCCATATCCAGGATAAAAATAAAACCCGTGTTCGCTGGGAGTCACCGGAGCCACAGGACGAGATATTTATAATCGCTTCCAGGTTTGCGGAATACACAAAGCCCTCGGGACGAGTTACAGCTATAGTCTTTCTCCGCACACCAGATGAAAAACTGGCCGGTAAGTATCTGGATACTACAGTCCGGTACCTGGCGATGTATGAAAAGCTCGTTGGCCCTTATCCCTATAAGAAGTTTGCCCTTGTTGAGAACTTCTGGGAAACGGGTTTGGGGATGCCTTCCTTTACACTCCTCGGGCCAAAAGTCATCCGCTTTCCCTTCATAATCAACTCTTCCTATCCGCACGAAATACTCCATAACTGGTGGGGGGATAGTGTCTTCCCTGACTATATGAAGGGAAACTGGTCAGAAGGACTGACCGCATATCTCTCTGATCATCTCATCAAGGAGCAACAGGGTAACGCAGTCGAATACCGTCAGGCGACCCTACAGAAGTATGCTGACTATGTGTTAAGCGGAAGGGATTTTCCCCTCACTGAATTCCATTCCCGCTACAGCTCCTCTTCTGAAGCAGTGGGATATGGCAAATCACTCATGTTCTTCCATATGCTTCGTCAGTATCTCGGAGATAAGACCTTCAAAGCTGGAATTCAGGAGTTCTACCGAAAGAACAAGTTCAGGGTTGCCTCTTTCAACGACCTGAAAAAGAGCTTTGAAGAAGTTTCTGGAAAGGACATGGGTATCGAATTTGAGCAGTGGATAACACAGCCCGGTGCCCCAAAGATAAAGTTGAGCAATGCCAGAGCCAGGGCAGAAGGTGGCAGCTATGTTCTCACTGCCATCATTGAGCAGATGCAGACTGAGAAGGCATATCTTTTGCGCATACCGATTGCAGTGACAATGGAAGGACAGAAGCAGGCTTATCAGACAGTAGTTGTTATGAACAAAAAACGCCTTGAATTCGAACTTGAATTGCCTTCACAGCCTTTACGGCTTGATGTAGACCCTGAATTTGATATATTCCGCAGGCTCGACCGTGACGAGATCCCTCCGGCATTGTCACAGGCATTGGGAGCCGAAAAAATGCTTGTACTCCTTCCCTCTTCCGCAACTAAGACACTTCTTCAGGCCTATCAAGAGTTTGCCAAAGCCTTGAGCAATTCAGGGCCGGATACAGTAGAAATGAAACTCGATAACGAAGTTAAAAAACTCCCTTCAGATTGTGCGATTACTGTTTTGGGGTGGGAGAATCGTTTTCTCAAAGAAACAGTATCAGCACTATCTGTATATGATGTTACCGTAAATCAGAAGAGTTTGCGCATCGGAAAAATCGAAATCCTACGTGAAAATCACTCAGTAGTTCTCACTGCAAGGAATCCAGAAAATAAAGACATGGCCCTGATGTTGATCGCATCTGAAATAGCCGAAGCGCTCCCCGGTCTCAGCCGAAAGCTCCCCCATTACCACAAGTATAGTTATCTCGGGTTTCAGGGTAATGAACCAGCGAATATAGCCAAAGGCCGTTGGCCTGTCATTAATTCACCAATGACTGCATTTATGCCTTGTGAGGACGGGTTGTTTTCAAGGGTAGAGATGGGAGAACTGGCTCCGAGGGAGCCTATAACAACCCTTCAGCCGATCTTTTCCGCAGAGCGGATGATGGAGACAATCAGGTTTCTCTCAAGCGATGAGCTCAAAGGTCGTGGATTCGGTACAGCGGAACTTGACCGTGCTGCAGAATTTATTGCACAAAAATTTCTGGAAGCAGGTCTCAAGCCATCTGGAGATGCAGAAGGTAGTTATTTTCAGACATGGAAAGACCCCGAGCATAAAGTAATATTGAAAAATGTAATAGGTGTAATCCCAGCTCAAAAGCCAGAGAGAGCCAAGCAGAGTATAGTGGTCGGTGCACATTACGACCACCTGGGACTTGGCTGGCCAGATGCGAGAAAAGAGAACATGGGGAAAATCCATCATGGTTCTGATGATAATGCAAGCGGCGTATCGGTACTCATAGAGCTTGCCGTGGTGCTCGCTAAAAGTCTGAATCCCGACCGAAGTGTGGTCTTTGTTGCCTTTACCGGAGAGGAAGCTGGGAAAAGAGGATCAAAGCATTACATAGCAAACTCGGTACGAGTCGATTCCGACCAGAAGAGCTATCCTGCGGAGAAGTGCATAGGGATGTTGAATATTGATACAGTAGGACGCCTCGGGAAGAAAAAACTGCTGGTGCTCGGATCCAATTCAGCCAAGGAATGGGTACACATTTTCAGAGGAGCCAGCTTTGTCACCGGTGTTGATGTGGAGACAGTGTCCGAGCAACTGGATTCAAGCGATCAAATAACCTTTCAGGAAGCCGGAGTCCCGGCTGTACAGCTTTTTAGTGGACCACACTTAGACTACCACCGACCCACTGATACTGTGGATAAGATAGACCCTGATGGACTTGTAAAAGTGGCTTCAGTGGCAAAGGAGGTGATTGAATATCTCGCAGGTCGGGGAGAACCATTGACCTTAACAGTAAAACCAATAGGAAATGCTGAGTCGGCAACGAAGAAGGAGAGGAAAGTAAGCATAGGTACTATCCCTGACTTTTCTTTCAGTGGAATCGGATGCAGGCTCTCAGGCGTTATGCCTAACTCGCCTGCAAAGACCTGCGGATTAAAGGAGGGAGATGTAATCATCCGGATAAACTTGACTTCTATTCATAACCTGAAAGACCTTTCTGATACCCTCAAGTCACTCATCCCTGGAAGCAAGATTTCCATTACATTTCTAAGGGACAGGAAGGAGATGACGGTAGAGGTAGAATTGGTGGCAAGATAAAAGAGGTTTCATAGCTTGTTCCTGCAAATATTACAGAATCCTGGCCCTTTTCTATCCGTATCTCTGAGACTATTGGAAAAATACATTATGCATTTTGAATTGGGACAATGACCTAAGCCATATGTATGACCAATCTCGTGAATAGCCTCCTTAATAGCCCTCATATGGAAGAGCCTGCTGTCTGCAGGGAGCCCATAAAATTCCTGTCTTAGCCTTGTGAGGGATATAACTGTTACTCCTGCTAAAATATCGGCCTCCCCAAAGACAAAGTTGAGTTCTGGGACGTAGAGGTCCACATCAGTTATTCCGAGCATCCGGTCAAAATTTTTGGGTTTGGTGCCCTTTAACTTATTGAGAATAATTGTAGAGTGGTACTGCCTTCTCTTAGAATTATAAGAATCCTGTGGAATGGGTATCTCTTTACCAAAATCAACCTTACAATGAAACGTCTTTTCAAGGGCATAGGCGATATCTCTCAGGATAACTGAATCAACAGTTCCTATTGGAATAACGAGAATCTTTTCCATCGTCTTTCCTCACCCTTCTCACTTTTTAATTTATGGCTAAACCATGCCCTTCCTGCATCAACTGTTCAAACAGCCCTGACTTACTCGCTGCAGATGGCTGTTATTAGATTACCTTTGGATAATTTTAATACATAGTCGGCTATCAAAGCTAAAAGCCCTGTCTCTTCTACAGCTCCCACCACTATGAAAATGAATATGAGGGATTATTTTCTCACAGAGTTATTAGGAATTCAAGGGTGGTATGTAAAGGACAAGGAGATAACAGAGGAAAACGGGCATAGACAAATGGGTCTAAGAAATGGGCATTAAGGTTTTGGGAGAAATGGAAAAGGCAGCTCTATCTACTTTCAAAAATTTTATAAAGTTGAGTATTACAAAACAGAGCCCTGGTAGGTTTGAAGACGTTGGCAATATATGTCTTGAAACATTTCTTTTATCATTGGTGCTCCCAGTCATTAGGAATCCTCCTATAGGCTGCCTATCGGAAAAGATAGAAGGTAGGCTCTTAATTTCTATGTCTTGACAACCAATACAGGGCAGGTGGCATGTCCAATGACTCCTTCTGTAACGCTCCCCATAAGGAGTCTCTTAAGACCTGTCCGTCCATGGCTTCCCATAATAGTAATATCAACCTTTTGGTCCCTTGCAATCTCTGTTATTACTCTAAAAGCCTCGCCTTCCCGCACAAGGGTTACTGCTTTAACATCAGATGCCTCAGCCTTTTTCTTTATATCTTCTACCACGTCCTTTGCACTCCTGACAAGGGCATCGAGTGCTGCTGGTGCCCGTGCCATAAATTCCTCTGTGACATCAACTACAGCGAGAATCATTAATTCTCCACCATATGCTTTTGCAAAATTTATTGCACTATTGGCTGCAGCCACACTATACTTTGAGCCATCAACGGGGAGAAAAATCCTTTTCCACCCAACAGTTGCATTTAAGGGCACAACGAGGACGTCTCTATGGCTGTGGCCTATAACCCTTGCTGTAACGCTACCAATAAAGGCCCTTTCAA
>JBFMAM010000042.1:0-9083 GCA_040755805.1 Nitrospirota bacterium | reverse complement strand
TATAATAGAGTCAGGGATAAAGGGAAGAAATTTTCCTATCGCCTCCCGTTCAGTAAGTCCATAGATTTCCTCTGCTCCTTTGTTCCATGAAGTGATAATACCGTTGAGATCAGAAGTCACTATCGCATCTGCAGAATTATCAATGAGGCTTTTAAGATAATCTTTGGTCTCTGATACCTCTTTATACAAACCGAGTATCTCTTCCTGAGAACGTACCTTCTCTGTAATATTTCGAATAAACACAACCGATTCCACTACATTGCCATTCTCATCTTTTATCGGATACGAGGTCAACCCTGCATAATCTGAGCCTTTCATTTGTGTAACAGCATTTATCTCCCCTGTCTCAAATGTAACCTCCGCAACACAATGAGGACATATACCTCCATCTTCATAGAAGACTTCACTACAGTACTTACCGATAGTCTCTTCTACCCTTTTGTCAATCCATTGCTCTATAGATCTGTTGGCATATAGGATTCTGTAGTCACGATCCAGTGTTACTATCCCACTCTGTACAGTTTCAAATAGAATCTCCATCCTCTTTTTTGCCTCGAGGGCATCCTTTTCTCTCTGAAGTCCTTTTTCATATATCCATGCCTTCTCTATGGCAAGGGCTGATATAGAAGCAAAATCTTCAGCAGTATCGAGGTCATCCATGTTGAAAGGTATTATGGTACCATCGGGCCCTTCTTTATCATAAAGACAGAGCGTTCCACTTATACCTTCTCCAACCTTTAATGGAACACAGATAACCGACTTAACATCTGGGACCTGTGTCCTGAGGTTTTCAGGCATTTTTGAAACATCTTCGACCAATAGAGGCTTATCATTTTTGATAACACAACCAGCTATCCCATCTCCTGATTCAAGTTCCATACGCTCCTTTATACCCTCAGGAAGTCTAGATGCTGACCTTACCTTCAATTTACCATCTTTTAAAAGTCTCAATATACATATCCTTGCATTCAAAAGTCTTGTTGCCTCTTCGGTAACGCTCTTCAAAAGTTTATCAAGATCAAGTGCAGAGGTAATTGCCTTGTAAAGCTCATGAAAGATCGAAAGTCTCTGAAGTTGATTCTTTGTTGCCTCATAAAGCTCCTCTAAATTAGATTTATTTTCCTGCAATCCATGAACCCCCTTCCCTTTCCTATAGCTATTCCAACATTTCGTCAAGAGCCCTCACTTTACCCCGTTAGAAAGCCCAGCCATTTATGGCGGGGATGCTATAGATAAAATCTCAATTCCTTATAGAAAAGGCGGTTAAAGCCCTGCCCTTTCTAACGGGGTTTATTTTCAATGGTATAAACACCTTAAATGTGCTGTTAAATCCGAGGCCTTCACTCATGGTAACTGCGGTAAGAACCATTCTTAACAGCCTGTCAAGTTCAAGGGTTCCCCTCATTGCTGAACTGATAAAGAAAAGTCTTGAAAGTTCCTGGTTTCTCCTGATTAGCTCTTTCTCAACGCGTTTCTTCTCTGATATATCCCTCGATATACAGCTGATCCCTATAACCTTCCCTGCCGCATCTTTAATCGGAGAGAGCGTAAGGCTGACTGTTATGACTGTACCATCCTTCCTCTTCCTGAGGGTCTCGATATCCTTCAGCACCTCTCCATTTCTTATCCTCTGGTTGTTTTCCCATTCAGGGTCAATAAGGAATTCAGGAACAAAAGGTAAAAATTTCCCTATAGCCTCTTCCTTTGTGAACCCATATATCTTTTCTGCTCCCTTATTCCAGGATGTAATGATACCGTTCAGATCAGATGTAACTATCGCATCTGGCGAATTCTCTATAATGCCCTCGAGATACTCCTTTGTCCGGGTAATCTCGTTATCAAGGCTGAGAATCTTCTCATGACATAGCATCCTTTCAGTTATATCCTGAATAGATACAACACATTCACTAACCTCTCCTGTCTCATCCTTTATCGGATATGCTGAGAGCTCCATGTAATATGTATTGTCTTTAAGATTACCCTTCTGCACCATAGTATTGACCTCACCTGTTTCGAATGTGACTTTGGCTACACAATGTGGACATATTCCTATAATATCATGAAATACATCTTTGCTGTTTTTATCTATAAGGTCAGAGGTGGGCTTTCCTGTCCATTTCTCCACGTAGTTGTTAATAGCAAGTATCCTGTAGTTTCTGTCAAGCATTATAATACCGCCATGGATGTTGTCAAAAATTATTTCAGTAAGTTTTTGTTTACGCCCTATATCCATCAGAAATACCTTTTGTTAAAATCCAAAATTCTAAATCCTAATATCGTTCGACTGAGCTCACGACGAAGTCTAAACTCTAAACAAATCCAAATATAAACGGCTATGGTTAGGGCAAAGAAGCCTGTTTCGTTTTACGACAACGTTGTTCGGCTTTTTCACCCCGCTCCACAGGAAGCCACGAATGTAAACCCGTGGAGGAATGTGAACGCTTCTTTTTTATAGCAACATTATAGAGCTCAATGTACCTTTTTGCTGATTTCTCCCATGAAAAGTCTTTCTTCATAGCATTTATGATCATTTTCTGCATTTTATCCCTATCAGTATAAACGCAGAGGGCCCTCTTTATAGCATCCTGCATTGCAGAAGGCGTATAGTCAGAAAAAAGGAATCCTGTTCCTTTCGAAGTTAATGGGTCATAGTCCTGTATAGTATCTGCAGGCCCACCCGTCCTCCTCGCTATGGGGATACTGCCATACCTGGGTGCAATGAGCTGCCCTAATCCACACGGTTCGTATCTTGAAGGAATAAGGAAAAAGTCTGAACCTGCATAAATCTTGTGGGCAAGTGGCTCTTCAAATCCAATAATAACAGAGAATCTATCCTTATATCTTTTTGCAGCCTCTAAAAAACCGATATGGAATGCCTCATCTCCTCTGCCCAGGATAACAAGGTTTACTCCCAAGGATAAGAGTTCATCAATAGACTGTAGAACAAGGTCTAATCCCTTCTGCGCACAGAGCCTGCCGACCATCCCTATAAGCGGCCTCTCTCCTGTTTCAAGAGATACTTCCTTTACGAGCTGCCTTTTGCATTCAGCCCTACCCTTAAGATCCTCGATACTAAAATCTTCAGGTATAAACTTATCTTTAGAGGGGTCCCACTCTTCGTAATCTATTCCATTTATAACACCATAAATGTCTATTTCTCTCTTTTTCAAAACGCCTTCAAGGCCGAAACCGAATTCTTTATTGAGTATCTCTTTTGCGTAAGTATTACTAACAGTCGTCAAAATACCCGCAGATATAAGGCCTGCCTTAAGAAGGTTTACCTTTCCATAAAACTCGATACCCTCAGGGTTAAAAAGATCCCATCCAAGTCCTGTGAGGGGCATCTCAGAAGAGGGGAAAAGCCCCTGATATCCGAGGTTGTGTATTGTAAGGAGTGTGGCGGTTTTAATAAAAAAATCATCCTGTTTATAGAGTGTCTTAAGATAAAGAGGTATAAGAGCTGTCTGCCAGTCATTACAGTGGATTATATCGGGTTTAAAGTTTAGTGTCTTACATGTTTCGAGTACCCCTCTCGAGAAAAATATAAATCTTGATACATTATCAATGTAGTCTCCTCCTGGTGTACCATATAATTCCTGCCTGTCAAAGAATTCATCACACCCTATGAAATAGGCCGAGGATTGGTTACTGAATATTTTTCCCTCTCTGACCTTATCTCCTACAGGAACTCTTATCTTAACACCAGTATCCTGTAGGGGCGTATGGCCATACGCCCCTACTTCCTTTATCTTTTTATAAAGAGGCAGGATAATATATGCCTCTTCCTCCATTCTTCTATATTCCTTGACAAGGGCACCGGTAACATCCGCTAAGCCACCAGTCTTGATATAAGGAACTGCTTCTGGGGTTGCAATAAGTATCTTCATTTAGACTCCAATCACCAAATCCCAATTTCCAAATAAATCCCAATAACCAAAAACAAAAACCTTAATTTAACCACAGAGAAAAAATAAAAATGTGGTTTATAATTTCCTATGCATGCACAAATAATCAAACTGTTTGGAATTTGGTTATTTATCGTTTATATCTTTGCCTCCCTCATAAACCTAGCTGCCTCCTCTGGCGGTGTAGGATTTATATAAAAACCCGAGCCCCACTCGAAGCCAGCAATCTTTGTAAGCTTGGGCATAAGCTCTATATGCCAATGGTAGTACTCATTTATCTCATCGTAAAAAGTAGATGTGTGGATTACAAGATTATAAGGAGGCGTGTCGAGTATCCTGTCTATCTGCTTCAAAATCCTCTGGAGTATATCTGCAAGACCTGAGAAGTCTTTGTTAGGTGGATAGAAAGCTGATTCATGTGCCTTCGGGAGGATCCATGTCTCAAATGGCGCTGTTGATGCAAAAGGTGCGAGGGCAACATATCTTTCATTTTCGTATATTACTCTCTTGCCGTCTTTAAGCTCCTGGTTTATGAGATCGCAAAAGATACACCTTTCTTTTAGATTATAATATTGCTTGGACGCTTCTATCTCCTCTCTTACAATCTTGGGGATAATCGGGAGTGCTATTAATTGTGAATGCGTATGTTCAAGGGATGCACCTGCTGCCTCTCCTTCATTCTTATATATCATTACATATTTAAACCTTTTGTCATTCTTAAGGTCGGAGAGCCTGAGATAATACGCCCACAAAACATCCTTAACGCCTTTCAGAGGCATCGTCGAGAGGGATAGATGGTGCTCAGGTGTTTCTACAATAACCTCATGGGCGCCTATCCCGTTCATCTTGTCAAAAATGCCTTCGCCTGTTTTATTCAGGTCTCCATATATCTGGAGGGCAGGGAATTTATTAGGCATAACCCTTAATCTCCAACCCGGTGAATTCGGCTTTGTACCAGGGTCTCTGAAGGCCATTATCTCTGGTGGTGTAGTATATTCATTACCAGGGCAGAATGGACAGAAACCACCCTTCTTTCTCTGTGAAGAAGGGGAGATAAAATCTATTGGCCTTTTACCCCTCTCCACAGAAATAATAACCCAGCGGCCAACTATGGGGTCCTTTCTAAGCTCGGGCATATATCCTCCACTTAATAGCAAAGGGCTATGAGCCAAGAGATATTAGCAAAGGAGAACGTCAAACGGTTATGACCGCGATACCCGCCCTGTTAGATAATAATTACTATCTAACAGGGCCCGTATCGGTGACGTTAAACGGTAACGTATAAAGGAGCCGAATGACGTAACCGATAGACGAAACAGGCTTCGTAACCCTAACCGTAGCCGTTCATTGCTCTACGCTCTCTGCTAATTTTGGTATTATTATATCACAATAGGATATAATCACTCATGAAACCTACATTCATTCACAGACTTGTAAATGGCCCTTTTGAAGATCCATCTCTCTTTGTAAGAGTAATAAGGGAAAAGAGGGCGTTCTTATTCGATATAGGCAGTATTAACAGACTCAAACCTGGTGACATTCAGAAGATAACAGACGTTCTTGTAACACATACGCATATAGACCACTTCATAGGATTTGATACACTCCTCAGGGCAATTCTAAGGAGGGAGATACCCCTGAGGGTGTATGGTCCCCCAAACATAACCGACTGTATAGAGGGTAAGCTCAGAGGCTACACTTGGAATCTTATAAAGGAATATCCTTTAAAGATAGAGGTCTTCTGCTTAAGAGGAGATAAAATAATCACCTCGAGCTTTCACGCCGAGAACTGCTTTAAAAGGATAGATAATACTATAGCTGATTTTGACGGGATTATCTTAAGAGAGCCTTTATTCAGGGTAAAGGCCATCCAGTTAGATCATCAGGTGCCATGTCTCGGCTTCTCAATCGAGGAAGAATTTCACATTAATATTAATAAGGCTGCCTTAGGAGAAAAGGGGCTTCCTGTAGGCCCGTGGTTGTCAGAATTGAAAAAGGCTATCAGAGAATGTAAACCAGGAGACACGGTTTTCACAGTCTCTAATATGAGATATAAACTTGAAGAGTTAAGAGAGATCGCAAAGATAACAAAAGGCCAGAAAGTCTCTTATGTGACTGATGTATCCATAAATGATGAAAATATTAAAAAGATTATTGAACTCGTTCGCGACTCTGATACATTTTACTGTGAGGCATATTTTCTGGAGAGAGATAGAGATAGGGCATTAGAGAGGTTTCACCTCACAGCAAAAATTGCTGGAAGGATTGCCAGGGATGCAGGTGTTAAAAACCTTGTAGTTATGCATTTTTCGCCTAAATACAGAGATGATACATATACTCCGGAGGATGAGGCGATAAGGGAGTTTAAACATCCAGCCTTCTAAAAACCAAGACTGCATTTACCCCGCCGAAGCCGAATGAATTAGAAATAGCAACCTCAATCTCAGCATTTCTTGCCTGAGTCACATAATCAAGGTCACATTCAGGATCAACCTCTTTCAGATTAATCATCGGTGGTATAATTCCTTCATTTATGCTCATCAAGGTAAAGGCTGCCTCAAGCGCACCGGATGCGGCAAGCATATGGCCTGTCATGGATTTAACAGAACTTACAGGGATCTGATAGGCCATCTTACCAAATGATAGCTTTATCGCTCTGGTCTCTGCTTTATCACCGAGAGGTGTTGATGTGCCGTGGGCATTGATATAATTAACATCTTCAGGCTTCAATCCGGCCTCATTTAGTGCCATCTTTATTGCCTTCGCCTCTCCTTCGGGGTCGGGTATTGTTTGATGAAATGCATCTGTTGTATTCCCGTACCCTGCAATCTCTCCGTAAATACTTACACCTCTTTTTAATGCATTCTCATAATCCTCCAGAACAAGAATACATGCACCTTCTGATAGGACAAACCCATCCCTCATCCTGTCAAATGGCCTGCTCGCATAGGAATAATTGACCTTAGATAAAGCACCTGCCACACCATATCCTTCAACACATATCCTGCATAAAGGGGCCTCAGCACCACCACATAATACAGGACCATGATAGCCTGACCTGATTAAACTATATGCCTCACCTATTGCATTTGTGCCTGATGCACAGGCGTTGGATATGCCGAGACAACGGCCCTTTATGCCCAGTTTTTGAGCAACATAAGATGAAGCCATGCTTATAGTTGTTGATGACATGAGATAGGCTGACAACCGTGAGGCGTGAGAATGGGTTCCGAGTTCTGAGTTCTGAGTTCTGAGTTCTGACTTGAGACTTTTGACTATCGACTGTTCTATTGTGCTTATTCCGCCGCGGCTTGAACCAATGATAACACCGCCTGAATCTAATCCCCCCTTCCCCCCCTTTAGTAAAGGGGGGGAAGGGGGGATTAGTCCTGCATCTTCTGCTGCCATCATTGCTGCAGCAACAGCATAATGCACGAATGGGTCAAGACGGTTTATCTCTTTTTGAGAAAGATATTTCCCTGCATTAAATCCTTTTAATTCACCTGCGACATTCCATCTCATCTCAGAGGCATCAAATCTCGTTATAGGCCCTATGCCTGATATCCCGACCTTCGCGGCCTCCCACGATTCGTAAAATGAATTCCCAATAGGGCTAACAGCGCCAATGCCTGTTACAACGACCTTCTTCATTTTTGACTATAATAGCATATGAGATTCTTCGGTCGCTTCGCTCCTTTAGAATGACAGAAAGCAGATTAAAATATTTCAAGTCTGTTAACCCAAACCCCTCATGTCACAAGTAGCACAAAGAAATATGAAAATGATATTTTCAATAAATTCATCGGGTTAAATAAATTTTTGAACAATATCTGCATTATTCGGGTTAAAATATCAATATAGGTGGAAAATATCTACAACATAAAACTTTCAGCATTTGAAGGGCCTCTTGACCTTCTTTTACACCTCGTAAAAGAGAACGAGATAGACATATACGACATACCCATCGCCCTTATTACACACCAGTATCTTGAATATATCGAACTAATGAAAGAGCTTAACCTCGAGATAGCAGGTGAGTTCCTTGTTATGGCAGCAACCCTTATTCATATCAAATCGAGGATGCTGCTGCCACCTGATGAAGAGGCATTTTTAGAGGAACAGGAAGACCCAAGACTTGAGCTTGTCCACAGGTTAATCGAATATCAGGTATTTAAAGATGCAGCACTTAACCTCAGAGAGAGAGAAGAGGAGTGGATGAAGGTGTTTCACAGAGAACCGGTATCAGATGATGTTGATACCGAGCTTTACCTTTTTGATATCAACCTTTTTGACCTCCTCGGCGCATTCAAAAAGATAATCGATACTGCTTCACCTGAGGTTATTTCCATTACAAAAGAAACCCTGACTGTAAAGGACAAGATGTCTTTTATAATAGGGGTGCTCGAGGGGCAGGATGCTATCAGATTCGAGGAATTTTTTAAAGTCGGAATCGACTCGCAACGAGAAGGTATAAATAGAGTACAGCTTATAGTCACATTCATCGCACTCCTTGAGTTAATCAGGCTTGGCCTTGTCAGGGCATATCAGGAGAGAGAGTTTGGGAATATATGGGTGATAAATCCTTCAAAACAGTCACCAGTCATTTGAATTAAAATAGTTTTTTGAATATTATAAAAGCTATAAAGTTCTCTTTATGTTACTAATGAGGCCATAAGTAAGGACACATCATTATCTGTTTCTGTCATGCCCGATCCTTCGACAGGCTCAGGATGTGCATGGTGAGACTTCGGCGTGAGCTCAGTCGAACGCTTGTCGAACCATAATCGGGCATCCAGTTCCTTTGTGCAGGCTGGATTCTCACCCCCCGTTTTCACGGGGGCAACCCCGTATTTAATACGGGACCTGCGAAAGCAGGGGCGGGAATGATGAAGAGTGTGGCTTTACCCTGCACTACCAGAAAGTCCCGTCTATGAAGACGGGGATGAATGGCAGGATATTCCTGAAGGGTATAGCCCCAAAGCCACGAGTGTAAACCCGTGGTGCGGGGTGGTTTTATAAATCAAAAATGTTGAGGTGTAGAATATGACTTGCCTGCGATTTCTCACATCGGGTGAATCACATGGTAAGGCCCTGATCGGAATCCTTGAGGGTATTCCATCAGGGCTTTCTGTTTCTGTAGAGGATATTGACAGAGACCTTAAAAGGAGGCAGGGAGGC
>JBFMAM010000041.1:0-9414 GCA_040755805.1 Nitrospirota bacterium | reverse complement strand
AGGGAATGATATATGTAATAAGGTATATATATATGATTAGCAACCCTATATATATATCTCCTGGACAGATTGTGAGTATACCCATCTGTGCATAGGGACAGTAGGTATCCTATACTGTGTTTAAGAGTATAAAATTCTTAAATGACCCGAAAAAACGGTATTATATATACTTATAATACTGCTGCTTATAGCCCATATAGGCTATCGGCGGGTAACTAATCAGATACCACCTTTACACTCAGATGGTATCTATCTATGCAAAAAAGTTCAGCCTTCTAATTAGAGAAGCTGCTTATCAGATAGATTGATGTGATTTTGAGTGTAAAGTTATTATAGTTGATTACTATATAAAAAGGATAAGGCAGGCGACTCCTTCCAAAATGGGAGCAAGCCCTTCGGGGGGCTGCTAAGCAGCTAAGCCTGCCTTTTTTTGTTTTTCTCTATCCCCTCCAATTTAAGGAGGATAGAAAAATGAAGAATAAGAATACTGAGAATGCCGAGAATACTAAGAATGCCGAGAATGCTGAGAATGTAGCAAAAGAGGTTAGAAAATACCTGGATTCTCGTCGCAATGTTTCTGATGCAGTAGCTGTTGCATTTGAAGCAGAGGCGTCTCTGCTGGAAGTTGCCAATGCCAAAACGGCATTGACAACTTTACAATTATCGGAAACCACATTAAAAGCAGCTCTGATTGGATTGCAACAACAAGAGTCTGCTTTAAAAGAGAAGGCTCTGGCTGTTCAGACAGCCAGAGCTATCGCTCTGGTGGAGCTTATTAACGATCCCGAATTGGTCGGTCTTTTCGGTAAAAAGGATATCCATCTCCGTTATACGGAGGCTGGGTATTTACTTTCTACCGTCACACCTAATGACATCCCCAACTGGGCATCCTATGGGTTTAGTTTCACTGCCCAGTCTGTCTGCGACAAATTGGGGATCTTTGTTGGCAATGCTTCTGCCAACAGGATACTATTCCACAAGGCACAGAAAGCAGGTATGGATATCCCCACTTTTTTGAAAAGCAAGGGGATCAGTTAATAAATATTTTAAAGGAGGGGATAGAGAAAAACAAAGAAAAATAGGAGATACTTTGGGTAGAATGGTTGGCAACCATCCCTGAGAGTTTTCTCTCATGAGAGGCTATCAGAGGCTTCTCTCTCCATCGTTATACTATGACGATAGATATATCTATGGAGATAGAATGAGAGAGAATGGGTAAGGGTCTGAATGGTGCGGGTTCAACCCCCGCCCTACCCTGTCCAACCCAGATGATGGGAGATAACGTGAGACGATAGCCCAGAGGTTAACCCCATAAGTCCTGACCGTAAGGCAGGCTGGGAAAAAGGAGGTTAAAATGGTTACAACAGATCTATCAGAATTTGGGTATAGGGAGTTAGCAGAAGCTGAAAAGCTTCTGAAGGCATGGAGGGAGCAAGGCTTGCCTTCAGACTTTGAGGAAGAAAAAATTGAAATTATGTTTAATGCCAATTCAGGATATGTGTTCCTGTCAAATGCTGACTATCAGGTAGCAATGCTAAATGATGGAAAGCTTGAATCTTTTTATACTTGCCCTTACTGCGGTTTCGAGGGGTTTAAGGAAGAAATGATGCACTCTGATAGCCCAGAGTGCAAAGAATATCTTATCGAAATTGGGGTAATTCCAGGAGAGGAAGAATCAAAGGTTGAGTAGGGGAAACGAAGGCAGAAAAAAGCCCCCGTAAGACCTGACCGTAAGGCAGGCTGGGGACAAAGGAGTATCTCAATGGAGACAGCGGAGTTAGTAAAGATGATGGGGGATGAGAATGAGAATGTCCGCATAACGGTAGCCGAGCGGATTGATCAAGCTTATCTCCCCCAGATGATGGGAGACGAGGTTTGGATAGTCCGCCTGGCTACCGCTGAGCGGATTGACCCTGAGTATCTACCTCAAATGATGAGGGATAAAGATCGATTAGTCCGCTTGGCAGTAGCCCGACGGATTGAGCCATCTTATCTCCCTCAGATGATAAGGGATAAAGATTGGATGGTCCGTGAGACGGTAGCTAAGCTGATTGACCCTGAGTATCTGCCCCAGATGATGGGGGATAAAGATTGTTTAGTCCGCACGACAGTAGCTAAGCGGATTACGACCGAGTATCTCCCTCAGATGATGAGGGATAAAGCTTGGGTAGTCCGTGAGACGGTAGCCAAGCGGATTAATCCTGAGTATCTACCTATAATGATGGGAGATAAAGATTGGAGAGTTCGCACGGAGGTAGCTGGGCGGATAGACCATGCTTACCTACCTGAAATGATGGGGGATAAGGATGAGTTTGTCCGCAGGGTGGTAACCGAGCGGCTGACAAAGGTTAAAGACAAAAGTATTATCCCAAGATAAGGAGGAGACGATGAAACTATATTACATTTATCTTTTCAGAGCAGCAGAAGCAAACGAGATCGGTCCCGTTTTAGTCTCAAAAACAATTGAGGCAAAAAATAAGGCTCAAGCGAAAATAGCTGCAAAAAACATTGCAGCTCAACAGAATTACAGGCTTTTAGAGATAAAGGAGAAGAGTTGATAGGAGACGAAGAAATGGGAATATTGATATTACATAATAGATACTATTATGTAATAGGCTGGAGAAAAAAAAATAGGCAGGGGTTACCAGGCGACTACCTGCTGGTTAAAAATAAAAAGGGGGTAAAATTCTACATCTCTAAAAGCAGCCTCTCTACAATTGAGGGGATGCTAATAACGAAGAAAGAAGTTACCTTCTTTAGAAAAGGAGGTAATGCAGCATCTAACATCTGACCGTAGTATTTGACCGTAGCAGCAGTTATGGGCTAATTTTACCAGAAAAATAACTGCTGCTTTCTATTTTAAAAAATAAGGATGGAATATCAAAATGATAACAGATGAAATTCAGCAAAAGATTGCAGTTTCGGATCATTATGATCCGAAACATATCCTAAACACTGCACCCACAAAAATAATTCCCTTTAGCCTCTTACAGGAGGCTGAAGGGAGGGGCATAGACTCAGAGAAACTTCAATCTTTGGGAATGCCGATATATTTTTATCGGACACAGATAACGATACATGGCATTCCTGAAGGAAACATCGACCTTGTTTACGGTTATAAAAGTATCATCCGTAACTTAAACGGGTCAATAGGAGTCAAGTATTCAGCAATAGATGCATTTAAAAAGATGCGTTTATCTAAATATTTAAAGGAATATAGCTGGAGTACCCATCGAAACTCCACAGAATTTTATTTTGTTCTATATTCTGCTTTTCAGCAGAATATAGAAAGTCTTATCCCAGCCATAAAAGATTTTATGGTTATATATAACCGTATTGACCGTAATCTTTTTTATGGACAAATAGTACTGAATACTTACTACAGTAATATTTTTGGATATTATGCAGCATTAATACTCCGAATAGGTGCTATTAATTCTACTAATGTAATACCATTAGTAGAATGCATAACAGGCGACTCTATTGTAGAAATAGAGTCTAAAATCAGACAGAAAGAAGAGGATGAAATTAAAGCATCATTAGCTATGCAGGCTGAAATGGAAGCAAGACAAGAGCAAAGGAAAGCTCTTGTCCATAAGATTATTCAGATGTATGCCGATAAATGGATAAACTCCCCAACTTCTGGAGTATACATTCAGGTTGCCCCTGATTACAACCTGAATATTATTTATCGTAAGGTAGAGTTTAAAAAGCGAGCTAATACACTCTACCGCAGAGTAGGGAGTCTTGCTTCTTCTATAGAAGAAGCAAGGGATACATCCTTAAGTTATGCAAAATGGAAGAAATATGCAGCATCTTCTTATAAGGTGCTGCCTTATGATACAAAATGAAAGCTACAGGGAAAGGAAGTAATAAAAGAAAAGAAGGCATTGAATAAATATCTTGTCTATATGGAAGAAGATAAACCCAGACAAGATAGCGGTAGTAGAAGCTCCCGTAAGACCTGCCCGTAAGGCAGGCTGGAAAAAGGAGAAAAAAAGAAATGGAAGTGGAAAAATTGGCAGAGATGAGAGACGAGGCTTGGTCAATCCGCCTGGCTACCGCCCAACGGATTGACCCTAAGTATCTCCCTGAGATGATGGGGGATGAGGATTGGATGGTCCGCACGGCAGTAGCTGAGCGGATTGACCCCTCTTATCTTCCGCAGATGATGGGGGATAAAGATTGGAGAGTTCGCAGGACAGTAGCCGAGCGGATAGACCCCTCTTATCTGCCTCAGATGATGGAAGATGAGGATTGGGATGTCCGCACGGCAGTAGCTGAGCGGATTACGACCGAACATTTCCCTCAGATGATGGAGGATAAGCATTGGTTTGTCCGCACGGCAGTAGCCCGACGGATAGACCCCTCTTATCTGCCCCAGATGATGGAAGATGAGTACTGGGATGTCCGCACGGCAGTAGCCCGACGGATAGACCCCTCTTATCTGCCTCAGATGATGGAAGATGAGGATTGGGATGTCCGCACGGCAGTAGCCCGACGGATAGACCCCTCTTATCTGCCTCAGATGATGGGGGATAAGGATTGGGATGTCCGCAGGACAGTAGCTGAGCGGATTGACCCCTCTTATCTGCATCAGATGATGGGAGACGAGGTTTGGGAAATCCGCACGGCAGTAGCTGAGCGGATTGCGATAGAGTATCTCCCTCAAATGATGAGGGATAAGCATTGGTTAGTCCGCAAGGTGGTAGCCGAGCGGATTGACCCTAAGTATCTCCCTGAGATGATGGGGGATGAGGATTGGATGGTCCGCAGGACAGTAGCAGAGCGGATTGACCCCTCTTATCTGCCCCAGATGATGGGGGATGAGGATTGGGATGTCCGCAGGACAGTAGCCGAGCGGATAGACCCCTCTTATCTTCCCCAGATGATGGGGGATGAGGATGAGTTTGTCCGCAGGGTGTCAGCCGAGCGGCTGACAAAGGAGGGTAAAAGATAAGATGAAAGAAACAAACAAAATGAGAGATAAGGATTGGGATGTCCGCAGGACAGTAGCAGAGCGAATTGACCCTGAGTATCTCCCCCAGATGATGGGGGACGAGTATGAGTTAGTTCGTGAGATGGTAGCCGAGCGGATTGACGCCTCTTATCTACCCCAGATGCTGGGAGATAAGGCTTGGTTCGTCCGCAAGGTGGTAGCAGAGCGGATTGACCAAGCTTATCTACCTGAGATGATGGGGGATACAGATTGGTTAGTCCGCATGGCGGTAGCCAGGCGGATTGACCCTGAGTATCTGCCCCAGATGATGGGGGATAAGGATTGGTTAGTCCGCAAGGTGGTAGCAGAGCGGATTGACCAAGCTTATCTACCTGAGATGATGGGGGATACAGATTGGTTAGTCCGCATGGCGGTAGCCAGGCGGATTGACCCTGAGTATCTACCTGAGATGAGGAAGGACGAGTATTGGAAAGTCCGTGAGGTGGTAGCAGAGCGGATTGACCAAGCTTATCTACCCCAGATGCTGGGAGATACAGATTGGATAGTCCGCAGGGCGGTAGCCAGACGAATTGACCAAGTATCCCCATAAGCCCTGACCGTAAGGCAGACTGGGAAAAGGAGGTAAGAAAAAATGGACAGTATTGAGGTAAAAATGGTGCTAAAAGTTAATAACGAAGAGATTAAATTATCTCTCCAAAATTTAAGCAGAGATTGGACAGAGAGTGAAATAATCTCTGCAAGAAAGAAAATGTCATTAGAAATTGAGACAGACAGATGTCTGTCAACAACAGACATTCGTAGCATCTACAATTGTGTTCAATCCCCAAGTTCTGTCCTCTGTTGGTGGAGCTACGAATGGAAAAATCTTCATGAAACAAAAATAGAAGTGGAGAAATTGATTAATCAGGGGAAAATGTCATACAGGAATCAATGGAAAGCATTGGTAATCTATCCTGATTTTGTTGAGAAGTTGCTAAAAGAGCTCGATGGGAAGTCGTGGAAAGTGGAGATTAAGAGCGACAAAAAAAATAGAGGGGTTAGTGTAAATGTCAGTGTATATGATTATGATATACATCACGAGTTAGCGGTAGTGCAGATAAGGCAATGCGAGTTTGGAGGACAATACAACAGCGTAAGGAAAAACTATTACTTGATAGGACGGAATGAAAACGGGAATGCTTTTGCACATCCGATAAGCTCTGTTTTGACGGGGAAAAAATATAAGAGCTATATTAACAAAGCTCTGTGCGAGATATGGCGGTGCTCAGAGGATGAGTTGCCTTATGTTGTTAGAAATGGGGATGTAGCATTTATCCCGTGCAAAAAACCAGAGGCTGCAACATTACTGCCCGAAAAAGTTCTCAAAATTGAAAATCATATAATAAAAGCCTCGAATGTCTATCGAGGCAAAACAGTTGAAGCACCTGCTTCAATAAAACATGAAAAGGGACAACACCCTACTATCGTAGTAAGAAAAGGGTTTTATCGAGTGCAAAAAGGTAATAGGGCCCCTGAATGGGATTTTAGTGCAGCGACAAGAGATTAAGAATGATGGTAAGCAGAGTGATTGACACATAATCCCTGCAGGGATTATGTGTCAATCACGTAAGGCAGGCGAGGGGGAAAGGCTAAAAGGATATGAGATAGCAGTTTAACTCCCTTTAGAGGGAAAGGGGTGATAAAAATGTTAAGAGTCAAAATCATTAAAAATGCAGGGAAGAAGTACTGGGACAAATATGTAGGGAAAATTTATCCTGCAAAGATAAACAGATCAGCTAAAGGATACATTCTGCGAATGAGTAAAAGAAAAGCATGTATATTATGGGGTGCAGATGAAGTAGAAGAAGTGAAATAAATCAGAAACGAAATTGAGCCTTCTGCCCGTAAGGCAGAAGGCAGGCAGGAAAGGAGAAAAAAATGTTGAAAATAGTGAAGGTTAATAACCTTTATCAGGAACAAGCAAAGCTTGCTGACATAGCAGTTTACTGTCAGCAAGCAAAAGAATTGGCTGGGGAGGGCAATGAGGTCGTCCAAACAGGTGCAGCACCTGTTTGGTTATATCTCAAGATTGCTCATAGCCTGCACGGGATAGCGAGGACATTAGTTTATCGTTCTCCCGTAACAGGGGATGTAGAAATTTTCAATCATAACCCTAAGTAAGAGTAAACAATAGGGGGCGGAGAGCTCCCCCCTTTGCCTGCTAAGGAGGAAAATAAGATGTATAATTTAAATTCTGTAATTTTCGGAAAAGCGGGCTCACTCAGAAGGAATACAATGATCGATATGGAGGGATTCCTACGCTGTTCAGGATAGCGAGATTTCTTCTGATATTTTTCCCGATTGTTGGAATACTATCTAAATTATAAAGGGGGTGATATATATATGGAGCAATTGTTAACAATAAAACAGTTGTCTAAATATTTACAAATGTCTGTTTCTCACCTATATAAATTGGTGCAAAACAGAAGTATTCCTGTCGTTAAGATAGGACAGGAGAAAAAGGCATCTATTCGTTTTCGTAAGGAAGAAATTGATGCTTGGTTAGAGATAGAGAAAGATCTATCAATAATTTAGGGGAGCGCCTACGGAGGCGGGCGTTCCCTCATTCCCTACTGGGAAAAAAGGAAGTGAGAAAAATGGGCAGCAGAAAGATGGGCACAATAGAAAAATTGTGCCAAATGAAAGCTGATTATACCCAACGCCTGTATTACTGTAGCAATACAGGAGAAGGGAAAAAAATCAGGAAAGAAATTGAGAAGAAAATAAGAGAAATTGAGAAAAAAATCAACCAGAAGGAGTTAGAGAGAATGTGGTTGGTTACCAACAGTGACCCAGTGTATTCTGCAAATATGAGAAAAATACTATACGGAGGCGATTAAAAATGAAACCAGAGAAAATAATGGTCGTTTAGCGAAATATTATGGATGTAATCCAATTGTATGCTTTGGTAAGGAGGTAAATTAAAATGATAAAGTTACTTGATTTAGAAAAAGAATTGGGGGTAACATTTCGACGGAAAAGTTGGGGGCAGCATGCCCCAGGACATCCACTATCAGGAAAAATCTGGAATACAACGGCGGATAAAATTCGTCAAGCGGTTAACGATGGGAAAACAATCGTAATAGGTAACAACCCTACAAAAAAACTGGGCAAAATTGCCCAGGTGAACAGTAGGTTTCACGGATGGTCAATCCGTACTATTCACGCAGTATAGATGTTACGATATACCCCATAAGACCTGACCTTTGACAGGCAGGCTGGAAAAGGAAAATAAAATGTATAATTTAAATTCTACGATTTTCGGGAAAGAAATGTATAATCTCTTTTCCAAAATTTTTGAGTTGGGAGAAAATGCACGCGGACAGTTTCTCCCAATTAACCCAGCTATTGGAAACTACCCCGATAGTTACGATCCCTTCGACGAGAAGGGAGCAATAATAGATGACATTGCTCTCGTTACCCGATGGGGAAGGGATGACGGGAAAATTCAGATGTTCTACAATACGGGAGAGAAAGGATTCATTCGCTCCCCGTATTGGGAACTCTTAGGGGAGAAGAAAGATGAGAAAATTACGATTTTCTCATCTTTTATGCCACTATGGCTTGAAGCAAAAATAAACAGAGCAATCTGTTTATTAACATGGTGGCAAAAAAAAAGCTCCTCGATGACACTAAGAGATGTCATCGAGGTCCACAATAATACAATCAAAGGAGGAAAGTAAAAAATGTATTCGTACTACCAGTGGGACTATCCCCCCGTAGGAAACTACTCTACCTGAGAGCTTCGGCTCAGTTCCATGAGGAATGGTAGGGTAGTCTGCGTAGAAACAAAAGAATATGACTTCTTGGGTTCTATCTGAGGATTTTGCTGGGATTTGCATCCCACCAAAACCTCTACAAAAAAACCTCCGGTGGATGCAGAAGGACAACACCCTACTACTGTGGTAAAAAAAGGGTTTTACCGTGTGCAAAAGGGGAATAGGGCATCTGAATGGAATTTTAGCACAGCAACAAGAGACTAAATAAGGAGGGAAAAGAAATGAGAAGGAAAATACCTACATATAATTATTTGCCTGCTAACGAATTACCGCCGTATCAACTATACAAACGGTGGCAAGAAGCTACAGGATATTCAGAAATAGACAAATTTGGCAAGTTAAGTCGAGAAAAGATGCTACAAGATATAAAAACATATAAGTCAAGTTTATTGAGTAGGCAGAGAGAAAGTAATAAGATTAGAGGGTATAAAAAATTTTTATACCCTCTATAAAAAAATTCAATAGACAAAATGCTTGACAAAAAATGGAAAATATGATAAAATGTAATAAAATTTAATAAAAAAGGAGTATGGTTAAAGTGTTTTTTACTGTAAATGAATTAGCAGAAAAATTAAGAGTGTCTAAAAGCACTATATACCAAATGGTTAAAACAGCAAAAATTCCTTATTTTCGTAT
>JBFMAM010000040.1:0-9566 GCA_040755805.1 Nitrospirota bacterium | reverse complement strand
CAAACGTCCTTGGAAAGCCAGGAATTGTTAGTTCTGGCCTCATAGGATAAGGCGTAATACTTGCCATAGCTTGTTCTTCTGTCAATCCGTATCTTGGTGCTAAAGTTCTTATTGTGTTTAAAATATCTTCTTCAGTTATAGTAGGATCAGCTGCAAGTTGTTTTTCAATTAGCCCTGCAATCTCTGTCTGCGATGTTCTTATACGCCTCTGTTCAGCGGCTGGGGCAAGTTTGGCAATATTTCTTGAGTAACCCTGTGCTATAGCTTCCTCTTCTGTTTTTGGAGCTATTCCTAATTCTACAGCCATCATAAACTTATTCCAGTCAGTAATCTCCTTCTGTCTTCTGCGTTCAAATCCTCTCTCAACTCCTCTTGCTAGGCCAGCACCAATACCTAAAATATATGTCGGCCATCTCATATCCTTACCTTCCTTTTTATGCAAGAAGAGCTGGTAATGCTGCTCCTATGGCAGAACTTGCAATATCAGCAAAAGCTCCTATCCATGCCAGTTCTTCCTGCTGGGACATTTGCCACTTTGCTAACTGGTCTCGATACATATTTTCATAAGTCTGTGCAGCCCGAGCAAACGCTGCTGAGGGGTCTACACCACCAGCAGTAAATGCTAACGCCCACTTTCTGAGCTCAGGCTCATACATTCCTCTCTGCTGTTCAAAAGCTGTCTCGAAATCAGTAAGTGCCTTAGCCAAATTAGCCTTTTCAGTTCCAAGCATCTGTTCATAAGTTATCATTGCTGCTGATTTAGCAAGGCTACCTATTCTCTCAGTTTGTATTCTCTGGCCAATCCTTTCTGTCTCCAAAGCCTCAAGTCTTCTCCCTGTCATGCTTGGAAGACCTCTTATGCCTGAAACTTCTTCTTTTTGCCTTGCATATTCTCTTTCAATTGACTCAATAGCCTCTGCCAGAAGTGCAGGGCCAAACCGTTCTTCTATCGCCCCTCTTAACGGTGCATAAGCTTCTACAATACGTTCACCTGCTTTTTTAAAATGGCCTTCTATATTTCTTCTAATCCTCTCCCATTTAGGAATATATTGAGAAGGGATACCTGTGGGCATCTTTGCTACTTCCGTCTTTATCCTCTCCATCTCCCTATTGGCCTCATCAAGATTCTCAAATTTTGAAGTAGTATCAGTTATTGGATTATAAACACTATAGATGTTATAGAGTTGACGTTGAATTGTATAACCTCCTAACTCTGAAGGGACTTCGACCTCTCTATAATCAGATTCGACACTCATTGTAGGCTGATAGGCTGTTCTTATGTCCTCTCCTAATCCAATCCGCTGGATCTGACGTAAGGCAGGTGCTTGGGTACGTCGGAGCATTCTTGCCAGTTCAGCCTGCTCTGCTGCTAACTCTCTCTGTTCTTTTGGTACTTCTGGTGCTCCACCACCACACATCTTACTTCACCTCCCTAACAAAAAATATATTTTCTGTTTGTAAGTCTATAAAATAAGGTTGTGCTCCAACCTTAACAAACATCTTCATAATATTGGGAAAAGTTATCTTTGTATTACCTATCCAGCCTTTATACCCATTGACTAAAATCATATCAGTTAATTCCTTAAAATCTTTATAGACCTCTTTTTTAAGCTTGAATTCCTCAATCCCCTTATGCATTGTGGGACAGATAATCTCGACATAGCCATCAGGGCGAATGAAATATCGCCAGTGTTTGCCATAGTTAATCCATTGCATCTAAAAATTTATTCTTACCCCCATTCTATAGTTGTGATAGACACAATTACTTTCAATACCAATTGTTATCAACTGCCAGTAGTTTCTATAAGGCTTAGGTAATAAAAGGCTAATTACTGTATGTCCAACTCCTGTCAAGACGAAATAAGAATTAACTTTATCTATGGAAGGATGTTTGCCCAAAATTGGATTTAATTCCTCATGTTTATTTGGACTTTTAGCAATATCAAGAGTCTGTCCCCAGTCCATAACATGTAAACCCAAATATGTTAGTTGTAATGCAGTATCCATTTTATCCCAAGCATGACTGATATTTGGCAACAACAAAATAATTATTGTTATAAACCATTTTTTCATTGCGCACCAACTTTCTGCCATCCTGTTCCTGTCCCATCCACATTAATATATAAAATTCCACTGGCATCAACCCATAAAGAACCACCATCAGCAATATGCGTAGGAGCTCCAGTTCCATATAAAGGCCCCAATACCAAAGGTGCTTTTCCAGAACTTGTTGTTTCTGCTTTTACACCATATCCAGAGGCACTCAGTCCATGAACTCCAATCGCTGTACCAGTACTTGCATAGATTACTGTCTTGTTAGAAGACCTACCCAGAATCGCAATTCTCTGAGAGTCTGGACTACCAAAAGATCCGATAATATTGTCACTATTAACGGCCTTTATTCCTATATTTGTTAACTCTTCTATTGTTCCATCTCCCCTGTCACCGTAAAACCGCATCTCATTCTGACTATCATTAATCAATATAGCTTTTGTTTTCGGAATAACAATAGCACCATTATTGTGTGCTAATACTTCTGAAACTCCTGTTAGGGTTGTTGCTGTCTTACCTGTATAGGAAAATTCATCCCTGTCATTTGTAGTATCTATAATCCAACCACTGCCACTTGCAGGAAAGTCGGATGTATCCTTAACATTTATTGTTGTTTCACCTCCAGCCAATGATGAAGTTAAGTGTGTTCCTTTAGTTGTATGTGTGGAGGCTATAACATTTGTTCCCCTTATTTGTGTGTTGCCACCAACTGCACCATACATATCTAATGCTGAACCATCCCATAGGAATCTATTTCCATCAGCAACCCCTATAGAGAATTTCGGAGTACCAGCATCATTACCAATCCAGAAACCAGTACCAGAATTAAAAGCAGTCTGACCTGAACGGATATTGCCACCTGTCCAAGTAATGTTGATTTCACCTGCATTTATTTTTGAAGCGGATAAATCGTTTATTTTAGCATTTGTTACTGCTAAATTGGCTATCTTCCCACTGGCTACTGCTAAGTCAGCAATCTTTGCAGTAATTACTGCCAAGTCAGCAATCTTTGCACTGGTTACTGCTAAATCAGCAATAGCAGCAGTCCCTACTGCCAAGTTTGCAATCTTGGCAGAACTTATAGCAGCGTCCGCAATCTTGTCAGTTGTGACAGCAATATTCGTTATCATCGGTGTATCTATCCATTCAGGAGCAGCAGGGTTATTCCAGACCTCATAATAAGTTCCATTTGTGTTGACAGCTATAATAAAATGTCCTTTAACAACATTATAATCATTGCTTACGGAATAAGAATTGTCTCCAACTTTCCAGTAAACATACTTATTAGCTGTGCCAGAACTGCCAGAATTGATGCTATAGGCTACTCCACCTCGATAAAGAGTGTGTGTATTCCATGCAATTGAACCCGCCACAGGCATATTGGACTGCCAGTTAACACCCATAATCCATATCATATCAGAGTTAATCTTAGAAGCATTAACAATAGCATCTGCAATCTTAGCTACTGTTACATCAGCAGCAGGGAAGCCATTTAATACTTCTTGGTGGTAACTATCTCCAGCAGTCAATTGTGTTATTTGTGTAATGTTTTCAGTAATTCCTGTAATGTTATCAAGATAAGACCACATTTTATCCAGTACGTAGTTAACCTGTGACACAAGTTCATCAAAATCAGTTGCAGTGATACTCATAGGTTTTAAACTCATTATTTTTCCTTTTGCTTTACAAGTTTTGTAAAATCTTCAGATAATTTATAAACTCCTTCTTTGCTTAGACAATTTACAATTGTCTGGCAAATTAGCGTTAACCGTCCTTGTAATTCATTAATAGCTTTCAAAATATCCATAATGTTCTGCCTGTTTCTCTCATCAATAGTAATTTCGTCATGTTGTTCCATAAATTTATACTGCAATATTTATCCAGCACCTTTTAGAATACCCCGCCCTAAGGTGCTGGATTTATTTTAATTCCGAATGCTCCGTTTTTACGCCATCCAATATAAAAAACACATCTTTTACCATTATATGAAATAAAAGGAAATATGAATCTCTTATACATTAAAATATGACAGTACCAGTTTTTATAATTTAAATATTTAACGCTGAATGACTTATTAACAATCCCGATTATATGCCATGTAAAGTTATGTAGGGGATTCCTAACAATAAACCACATAAACTCTCTCCAGCACATCTTTTTTTCTGGTAAATACCACTCTGGCGGAATGGGGTCTTCATCGTTACCAAATATTTTCCATATCATATTTTTTATAAACATATTATGCTAATGCTATTGTTGTTATTGTTCCCGAACTACCTCTATACTTTAAAGCTCCCGCCTCAACATACAAAATACCTCCACCAGTGGGATTCGATGTTGGAACTGTAGTAGCATTTGCAACTCCAATTACTCTAACTCCACCGCCAAACTGGTCAGTCGTCCCGATGCCGACGTTGCTGTTATCTCTAACTATAAACCTACCTCCCACCGTACCTGGAATATCTACCTGTATCTCCCCATAGCCACCAATGCTGATTGCTGCTTTCCCAAGAGCCGCACTCGTCCCCTCAATCCTTAGGCTTGAGGAATCGTCATACGCTCCAATTCTAAGTCTAAATGTACTTGGATCCGTCGTACCAATGCCGACGTTGCCACCGATTGGATTTAACAATAGCGGATATGTTGCGTCTACATTTTTATCAACTGCCTGAATCCAGCTCGCATAGGGCGAAGTCTCTACATTCCCAAAGTCAAGGACACTATTTGTACCTGCTTGAACCCTCAAGCCACCTGTCGTATTAATGGTTGTTGGAAGCCCTCCTGAACCAGTAACTGTAAGTCTAAGAAGTGACCCCGTCGCCCCGATGCCGACCTTTGTTCCATCTGTATAAATAGAACTATTTACTAACGCCCCTACACCAACATAAGGAATATAACCGTCTGTTAAACCTGTGAGGTCAAGTCCTGCAAAAACAGGAGAGGAAGTAGTAAGAACATCTTGATCTAAGTGGTGCAGATCAGTTGTGTTGTGAACAGCTATTCCCGGAATACCAGCGGTAAAGTTGTGGTATGTAGTTTTCAAGTCATAAACATATCCCTCATAAGGAAGAGTCTTTATAGTAGTTATCTCTCGCTTTAAGTGTTTTGGATTGCATCTTCCATTAGGTTTTCCATTAGGTTTATTTAACATTACTGTAATAATTTCAGGCTTATCGTCTCTCATTCCAACTGTATAACTTTGATTTAAAAAACTTCTTGTAACCCAAATCATTCCAGTGGCAAGTGTTGGAGAATCTGTATCGAACCTTGTATATTGCCAATTGCCTCCATGATTAGTTAAATCCCCATCACCTGCATAGTAGCCTTCAAAGTATGCCTTTTTAATGTTTGCAGGTGAGTTTAAAATAAATTTGGGAACTCTCTTTTTTCCATCTAAGGTGTAAAAATTATTTCTAAAAAATCTATAAAGCAAATGATTCCTAACTTCAATACGATATGTACCATCTCTACGCGGCTTGCTAATAAAAGGGTTTTGTTGTAAATCCTGAAATGCCTTTTGTGCTTCCTTTAATAACTCTGTATTGCTATTGGATAAAGACACAACATCTCTACAGGCGCACCCATCAGCAGTAAAGAATCCATAAAGCCAAGCTAATCTTTCTGAACCTTGAAAGAACCCTTGATATAAACCTGTCCCCAAATACCGTAGATAAGGCAAGGATAACTTATCTCCTATCTTAACAAGAACTGCATTTTTAACTTGGTTTCCTATAATAATTGAATGATTGGGTGTTACATCTACTATGCCTGATTTACATCTTAATCGAATCAGTTCGCCTTTCCAATTATGTCTAAAAACCTGATTGATAGGCTCCCATATCGCTGTCTGTCTGCCATTCAATTCCCTTCCTCGAAAAATCTCGTAGTCTTTGACTTGCTTTTTTTGTCCTTTTGTGGTTGGTTCACAAGGGGCATCAATTAACTCCCATAAATCACCAATAGGCAAAATATCAATCTCACCATTATGTCTAACAATAACAGGCATGTAAAATGGTATTGAATCTGCGTTACTTATAGTTCTTGTTATAATAGTTACAGTTCCGGGCATTTTACACCTTAATATCCGTGACTTTATATTTATAAACCAACGGCGGTAATATTCTTACAGGCGTACTAACTGTACCTGTAATTTCAGTCTGAAAATTTATACCTGATTCAGGTACATCAAACTGCACCTCTAACCACTCATAGTCTGTATTAATTGTTCCCTGATGAGTAAGAACATTGTCTATATATTGATTAAATGTAACATCCTGACCTGCGGTTTTTATAGTAAGTCTTACAGCAAAAAGTGTTTTATAAATTTCACGCTGTCCAAAGTCATAAGCCTTTGATTTCCACTTAAAAGTAGTATTAGCCTCAGTAGGATTATCTGATTCAAGTTCATAGACATAACCATCTGAACTGCCACAAAGTACTACATCTGTATGGTGGTCAAAATAGATTGAAGTTGTAGCTACTGGCCATTCATGAAAGGCAGTAGTCAATAAATCATAAATAAGGATTCTATCAGGGTCAGTTGCAGGGGATTTAGGATAGGTAATATATATCCTATTTTTTCTTTGGTTAAATACACCTCCTACTTTAGCTATCTGGCTTTTATTAAGGTCATTGGTAAACACAGATTCAACTTTATCTGTTATCTTTTTTGAAGAAAGACCATTGAAAAAATAATAGCCATCTGAGCCTAAATACCCTACAGAAGTTCCCAGTTTACAAACACTATCTTTAGAAAAGCAGCCTATCTGCACGTACGTAGGATCAAGATAAAAAGTATCTTCATTTGCTCCCCTTAAGGCATAAATAGTCTCCTCTGTTAAAAAATAGACCGATTCACCCATCTCAACGACTTCTAAAACATTTTTACCTTTCGTTCCAGCAGGGTCGGGATTAGAAGGGTCATAAAAATTCTCTGGCCTTCTTGCTCTTGACCATAAAAAACCATGTGGGGATTTTACGCCACCATAGAGAATATTTGAAAGAAAAATACGATTATAATGAACTGTAGATGCTTTAGCATTTGGTGCAGGGTATCTGTCATATGGATCAAGCAGAGGCCCTACATCTGTATCTATCGTATTATCTGAATAAGTAGTAGTTGTATTGTCATTTATCGCATTTATTAAATAGTAGTCAGTCAATGTCCCTCCAAACCTATAGACTCTTCTCTTCGTAACTTGCCCATCTGTAGATGTAGGGATAGCAGAGAGCTCTATTATTTTAGAAGAAACTGTAATCTTTGATGATGCTGGAGAATTAGCAGATTCAGTCCCTTCTGCATTAAGAAATGTTATTTTGTATTGGTAAGTTCCACTTAGATTTCCTGCTGAACCTTCAGCGAGAGTAGGAGCAGTCCCAGGTGCAGCAATCCCCCATTTAGTGAATGAAGTTCCATTCCATCTTTTAGGTTCATCCTGAATATCTAAAAAATATAGCCAGTCTTCATAGTCAACAAAAGAAGACCTATAGCCTGTAGTCCTTGTAGTAAGCAAAGAAAAAGCAGAGTCATCTGTCGAATAATAAATTCGCCTTGTAGTTCCATCATCCGTCTCTGCTATTAAATAAGCTGTAGCATCTGATTTGACATATCTATAGAGTTTGATTACCTTTCCAGCCATTGCAGTAGCATTCAACTTCTTGATTCTTTTACGACTTAAGATACCACCGACTACTTCGGAGAAGTCACAGTTTTCCGCTATCACACATTCATGATCTTGAATCAATGAAGAATCTTGTCTGAGGTTAAGACCACCTCCTAAACTTGTTATAGAATAATATTCATACACAAATTACACCCTTTTCATGAGTGATACATACCAATGCTGTAGCCAATAAGCTATCCCCAGCGTTTCTTCTTTTACTTGATTTTGAATAATAAACTCCGGATAGGCTATTCTTAAGTCCTCTGCTACAGCATCTATTATCTTCTTTTCGTATTCTGATGTTGCATGGACTACCAGATTCGCATAATTGGGATTTTTGGAAAATGCATGGCGATAACAATCAATAAGAGATGCCTCCTGTAATACATCATCTCTTAAAACAATAACGTCAGTGTCTGCACTGAGATCGGACTTTTTAGATATATAGTTATATGTTGCTGAAGTATAAGCAGCAGATGGCTTAGTATAAAGTTCTATCTGACAATAATTGTTTGCATCAAGCCCTCTGTTACACCAATCTGTAGGTAATCCTGCTGCCGCTGTCCTGCCAGAATCCTTTTGGTCTAACCATACAAGTGTTCTCTGTATTAGTTTAGTAGAGGAAATAATAACATCAAGTACCTCTTTTACATCTGATGCTAAGGAATAAAGAGATTGGTTGGCAGTTAATGTAAGTGTTGTCTGCTTTTTCAGAAACGACCAAGGAAATGAATGTAGTAATTGCTGATAGCGGTTGTTAATATGCTTACCAATTTCAGTAGTTGTTAGTTCAGGCACAAAGTAACTAATTCTTGTTTTTAAGTCTCCAAATGTTATTGACATTTAAGCCTCTTTTCTAATAAGTTCCCTCAATCCAATGGTCTTTCTCCCAATCACTTCCAAGAATGCCTTCTTCGCTATATTCCCTGACTTCAATCTCGGGACTACTTATCCTCATATCTTCTGCTACAGCCTCAGCCCATAACATTTGTAATGCAACAGGTGATGGAATCAATGTAGCGTATTGTGGATTTTGCTTAAAGGCTAAACGATAACAATCGGCAAGAGTGAATTCTTCAATGAGGTCATCACGGAGTAATAATACATCGGTATCAGCGCTTAAATCAGAAACACTTTTCCAGTATGAGTATCTGATAACATAATCATCATCAGGGTAAGGAGCTATTTCTATCTGTCTGTATCTATTACTGTCTAATCCTCTATCTGCCCAATAAAGGGGTGTCCCACTAACAGACCTATCAGGGTCATTTCTTTCAATATACTCTACAGATTTTTCTATTAAAGGAGTGTCATAGACTATTTTGATGATTTCTCTGCAATCCGAGGCAAGGGAATAAATATGCTGGAATATCTCATAGCTCTGGCCTGTAGCAGTATCACCGCCATAGGCTGAAGATAAAGTTATCTCGGTATTACTTACACGTGCTGCTATCTTATAAAAAGGGACAGCGTTAGATAAACGAAAGTGTCTTCCTACCATAGCTGCTGTGAATGTTGTTCCTGAACCTGTTACAGTCGTAGAACCATTTGTTACAGAAACCGTGCCAGTTGTATAAGGTGCAACAAGTGTAAGGTTGGCATAAATCTTAAGAAAAGACCACTGCCAATTCTTAAGTAACATTTGGTATCTCTTATTAATAAAGAGACCTATGTCAGTTGTGCTTAATTCTGGCACAAACTTATTGATTCTTGTCTTAAGGTCACCGTAAGTCATCTTATTGAACTCCTAGTAATGTTAGTGTTGGAGATCTTTGAATTAATGCCTCAATTGGAAAAATATCAGCATAAGGCAACCCCTCAAACCAAAACTTCTGAGTCCCAGCATCCTCC
>JBFMAM010000039.1:0-9570 GCA_040755805.1 Nitrospirota bacterium | reverse complement strand
AAGATTCAAGACCACAGATTTTATTTCACCTTGCTGCGCTAAAGGATGTAAGAAGGGATTTAGAATTAATCGAACCCATGATTGATATAAATATTAAAGGGACAATGAACCTTTTACGAGGGGTTATAGAAGAAAAGATAACCTTAGAGTGTTTTATTAACACAGGGAGTTCGGAGGAGTACGGCGATGGATCAGCTCCATTCAATGAGAGTCAAAGAGAGATACCTGTTTCTCCTTATTCAGCCAGCAAGGTGGCAGCAACCTATTTTTGTCAGATGCTTTATAAAACTCTAAAGTTACCTATTGTTACACTCAGACCATTTCTCACATACGGACCTTATCAGGATACCGATATGTTCATCCCTTCTCTTATTCACCACTGCCTTGAGGGAAAAGACTTTCCGATGACAGAAGGTGATCAAACAAGGGAATTCACTTATATAGATGATATTGTTGAGGCATACCTTCTTGCTGCAGGTTGCCCACAGGCGGTAGGAGAAGTCATAAATATTGGCAATGGTATTGAATACAGGATTAAAGATATAGCGGAAAGAATTGTAAGCATGATGGGAAACCCTATCCGATTACTTATCGGCGCCTTGCCCAAAAGACATGGTGAGACCAAACACTCTTTTTGCAGTGATGAGAAGGCGAAGAATTTACTTGGGTGGTTTCCAAAGATTGGCTTAAATGAAGGTCTTGAGAGAACGATTAATTGGTATAAAAAAGACATTTAAGAAGAAAAGGGAGGATTTTATGAATAACAGAGGAATTACTTTAATAGAGCTTATAATAATAGTTACCATTATCGGTATCCTTGCGGCGATTGCAATCCCTGCTTATATCGGCCAGCAGACAAGGGCAGCAAGGACAGAGGCATCCAGTAACCTTGAAGCTTTAAGGCTTCTTGAGGAACAGTTTTTTTCAGAAAGAGGAGTATATACTGCATCATTAGGGACATGTGCAGCAGATAATGATAATATAGCAGCAATACAGGCGGTTCTTCCAGGTTTTAGGCCGGGCACAGGTTTAAACTATAGTTATTGCATACAACAAAATATTGACCTTAATGGTAATGCCCTTACACCGTGTTTTAGAGCAAGTGCATTTGGTAATACAGGCACAAGAGTCGCTGGAGATATATTCAGGATAGACTGCAATAATAATAAGAACTTCTAAACCAACCTGGTTGCTTTGTACTCACAGGGGATGGGATTAGTTTAGCAATCAATCCCACAAAAGTAACTTTATCCCGCACCCAGAAAGCCCCGCCCGCGCAGTCCTCGCACCCCGCGAGAGTGGGTGCGGGGTTTACTACATCATTGAAGTATCTGAAGTATTTTTTCTAACCTTCCAACCGATAGGCGGGGTTTTCTAACCCCGCCAGAGGATTCATTTATTACAAACTCAAGCGGGACAAGAATGTCCCGCCTATCGTGGAAAAACAACTCTTCGGCAGATTTAGCAAAAGTGTTAAAATATTTGAATTATCTCCAAAAAAGTTGGTAAGATGATGGGGATTCAAGGGGTCAAAGGGTCAAGGATTCAAGGGAAATGCTCAAGAATTACAAAGAGTTAAAAGTTTGGCAACGAAATTGGAGAAGAACCAAATATTTAGATGCCTGAAAAGAGACTCATAATCGAAGGTGCCCGTCAGAATAACCTCAAAAACATTAACCTCAGCCTGCCTCATAACAAGGTCATAGCGATAACAGGGGTATCCGGCTCGGGAAAATCCTCCCTGGCCTTTGATACAGTCTTTGCTGAGGGCCAGTGGAGATTCATAGAGTCTCTTTCAACATACGCAAGGCTTTTCCTCGAAAAACTCGACAGACCCGATGTTGACGCTATCCATAACATAAGGCCAGCAATAGCCCTTGAGCAGAAAAACCCTGTCCGGGGTTCACGCTCAACAGTCGGAACACTGACAGAGCTTTATGACCTCTTCAGGCTCCTGTATTCAAAGGTCTCTACGCCTTTCTGCCCGACCTGTGGTAGGGAGATAAGGATGTGGAACCCTTCACAGGTAGTTTCAGAGCTGATAGAAAAACATTTAGGTGAAAAGGCGATTATAGCTTTTGAGACTAAGGAGACTGTAGAAGAATTGAAAAAACGAGGATTTTATAGAGTATGGATTGATGGCGAAGTAATAGATATCTCGGAACTTCAAGATGGGGAAAATCCCCCCGAATCCCCCCACACCCCCCTTTGGAAAAGGGGGGCTGAGGGGGATTTTAAGGGGGGCAAGGGGGGATTAATAGATATCGTCCTTGACAGGCTTGTGATAAAGGATGAGCCGAGGCTATCAGACTCCGTAGAAATGGCATGGAAAGAAGGAAATGGAAGGATAAAGATCATCATCGTGAGCTATCCGCTAAAAACTCTTATTTTCACTTCTGAGAATGCATGTGATGAATGTAATATCGAACTACCCAAGCCATATCCCCTTCTTTTCTCCTTCAATCATCCAGTTGGTGCCTGTCCCGCTTGTAAGGGATTTGGCAATATACTTAAATACGACGAGGATCTGATCATTCCTGATAAAAGTCTTTCATTGGCAAAGGGCGCTGTTGAACCATGGAATAAGCCAGCATACAGGTGGTGGAAGGAACAGCTTATTAAGAATGCCGATGAAGAGGGTATTGATATCAATAAACCATACTCCAAGTTTTCTAATAAAGATAAGTCACTGCTTTTCAAAGGGGGTAGTAGTTTTTACGGAATAGATGACTTCTTTGAGGAGATGGAAGGCAGGAGGTACAAGCTTCATATAAGGGTCTTCCTGAGCCGATACAGGAGACCCATCACCTGTCCTCAATGCAATAGTAAAAAATTAAGGAAGGAAGCACTTGCATATAAGCTATCGGGCCTTGATATTACGGAGCTTTGCAGGATGTCAGTATCAGATACAATTAAATTTTTTAAAAATCTGGATATCTCCCCTTTTCAGAGGGATATGGCAAGAGAGCTTCTGAGACAGATTACCATCAAACTCGGGTTCCTCCAGCAAGTGGGTCTTGATTACCTCAGCCTGTGCCGTGATGGAAGGACACTCTCCGGTGGTGAGTACCAGAGGGTTAACCTATCAAACCAGCTTGCATCATTTCTTACAGGCACCCTCTATGTGCTGGACGAACCGACTGTTGGACTCCATGCAAGGGATACAGAAATAATTGCAAACATTATGTCAGAGCTTTCAAGACTCGGTAACACTATCCTCGTTGTTGAACATGACAGGAAAATTATCGAGTCTGCTGACTGGATAGTTGAATTAGGTCCCGGGGGTGGGCATCGAGGAGGAGAGGTTGTCTTTTCAGGCACGAAAGATGAATTTCTAAAGACTGATACCCTCACAGCGCGTTATATAAAAGGGGCTGATAAAATAGAGCCACCATTCAGAGCAAAGAGAACGGAGCACAGAGCACAGAGTGATAAAAAACTTATACTCTTTGATGCTACAGGCAATAACCTGAAATCTGTTGATCTTCAGATTCCCCTCGATACACTGACAACAGTCACCGGCGTATCTGGTTCGGGTAAAAGCAGCCTGATTGTAGAAACCCTTTACAGGGCATTAGCCAGGGAATTTAAGATCGAACGCGAGTTTCCTTTGCCATATGAGAAGATCGAAGGTAGCCGGTATCTAAGGAGTGTTAAGCTCATAGACCAGACGCCAATAGGACGAAGCCCGCGTTCAAACCCATTAACCTATTTAAAGATATTTGATTCGATAAGAAAACTCTTCTCAGAGCAGGCAGAGGCAAAGGCCTATGGGTATGGGCCGGGATTCTTCTCCTTTAATGTATCAGGTGGCAGGTGCGAAACATGTAAGGGTAGTGGATACCAGAGGTTGGAGATGTATTTTTTTGAGGACCTTTACATAAAATGTGAGGAATGTGGTGGAAAGAGATACAGACCTGAGGCCCTGCGAGTTACCTATCGAGGTAAAAACATAGTTGATATTCTGAACATGACAGTAGATGAAGCCATGGAACTATTTGGGGATATTCCTCAGATAAAAAATAAGCTATCACTAATGAAAGATATTGGGCTTGGCTATCTCAGACTCGGCCAGCCTGCAACAACTCTTTCAGGTGGTGAGGCACAGAGGCTTAAGATATGTGCTGAGATGATAAATCTCCCCGAATCCCTCTGTACCTCTCCTTGGAAAAGGGATAATCCCCCTATGTCCCCCTTTATTAAAGGGGGATTAGAGGGGGATTTTAAAAGGGGAAAGGAGAGGATTAGCAGAGGCATTCTTTTTATCCTCGATGAACCGACAGTTGGCCTGCATTTCAGGGATATAAAGGCATTACTTGATGTGCTTCTGAGACTTGTTGATTCGGGTAATACAGTTCTTGTTATCGAACATAACCTTGATGTGATAAATGCTTCAGACTGGATTGTAGATTTAGGGCCTGAAGGTGGAGATAAAGGTGGAGGGATTATTTTTGAGGGTACTCCAGAAGAGATAATCAACAGCAAGGAATCGTATACTGGAAGGTATCTGAGAGAAATAACCAATGACCAAATTACAATAATCAATGAAAGAGATACATGATACACGATGCAGGATACACACGATAAAAATATCAGACATCCTGTATCTTGCATCATGCATCAGATTTCAATTGGTGCTTGGTTATTGTAATTTATTTGGTGTTTGGTTATTGATTATTGTGATTTAGAGTTTGATCACTTGACAAATATCTGTCATGAGGCTTAACTAATCTAAAGGCATGCTCTCTTACATAACAAAAAGACTTCTATTAATGGTTCCTCTACTCTTTGGAATTACCCTTATAACATTCACTGTTATTCATCTTGCACCTGGCAGCCCTGTTGAGGTTCAGACAGAGATGTCGCTCAAGGCATCTGCCCAGGCAAGAGAGAATCTAAAAAAGCTCTATGGTCTTGATAAACCATTGTATATCCAATATATTGAGTGGCTGAAGAGGTTTGTCAAACTTGATTTCGGTAAGTCATTTGTGGATGGCAGAAAGGTCATTGATAAGATTCTCGAGAGGATTCCCATAACTCTAATCATTAATATTCTTTCGTTGATACTCATATTAATTATTGCGATTCCCATCGGCATTCTTTCTGCAACAAGACAGTATTCAATCTTTGATAAGCTCTCTACAGTTTTTGTATTTGTTGGTTTCTCGACTCCTACCTTCTGGCTTGCGCTTCTGCTCATGATACTCTTTGGTGTAAATATGGGTTTACTTCCAATATCAGGTATTCAGAGTATAGATGTATCAGAGATGAGGCCTTTTGAGAGGTTTTTGGACTGGATCAAGCACCTTATCCTGCCTGTTGGGGTTTCTGCATTCGGGGGGGTTGCAGGGTTAAGCCGTTACAGCCGCTCAAGCATGCTCGAGGTTATAAGACAGGACTATATCAGGACAGCAATGGCAAAAGGATTAGCCGAATCAAAGGTTGTCTTCAAACATGCATTACGGAATGCCCTTATGCCGATCGTCACAATCCTCGGACTTTCTGTGCCAGGACTTATAGGTGGAGGAGTTATATTTGAGACGATCTTTGCTATCCCGGGTATGGGACAACTTTTTTATTCATCCACAATGTCGAGGGACTATCCTACAATAATGGGGATTCTTGTGATAGGTGCAGTCCTTACATTGTTTGGGAATCTGATTGCAGATATATCATATGCAATGGTTGATCCAAGGGTGAGGGTAAGGAAGTAAACCCCGCACCACGGCTTTACAGCCGTGGCTTTGGGGCGTTACCTTTCGAGAATATATATATTCATCCACGGGTTTACACCCGTGGCTTTCTGTGGTGCGGGGTAAAATGAAACTTTCATGAGGGCCATCGCCTCACAAAGGAGGATGAAAATCGGGTCAGGAGACCCGATGCTACCCATACATGGGTAGTGACAGGTCTCCCGACCTGTCACTAAAAGGATTTTCGAAGCAATGAGGCTTTTAAGGGTTATAGGTAAGAGATTTTCAAGAAACAGGCTTTCTGTTATAGGTGCAGTAACAGTACTTTCACTGATAACTATCTCTCTGCTTGCACCCTTCATAGCACCGTATGATCCTACAGCAATAGATGTTCGCCATACACTTTCACCTCCAAGCAAGACACATCTGCTTGGGACTGATGAACTCGGAAGGGACCTGCTTTCGAGAATAATATGGGGAAGCAGGGTTTCATTGAAGGTTGGTTTTGTTGCAGTGGGTATTGCAATAATGATAGGTATTGTTATTGGTGCAATAGCTGGCTTTTATGGAGGAAAGGTAGATGCGATACTGATGAGGTTTGTTGATATAATGCTTGCATTCCCAACCTTTTTTCTTATCCTTGCAGTCATCGCAATCCTTGAACCGAACATATTTACGATAATGGTTGTAATAGGCATTACAAGCTGGATGGATGTCGCACGACTTGTGAGGGCGGAATTCCTTACACTAAAGGAAAGGGATTTTGTTAGTGCTGCCAGGGTCATTGGTGTGAGTGACATAAGGCTAATATTCAAACATATCCTTCCGAATGCCCTTTCACCTGTGTTTGTTGCTGCAACATTTGGTGTAGCGGGTGCGATACTCATTGAGTCAAGCCTTTCATTCCTTGGACTCGGCGTGCAGCCACCAGATCCGAGCTGGGGGAATATTTTAACAGCAGGAAAAGACAACATCGAAGTTGCATGGTGGCTTTCCCTTTATCCAGGGCTTGCGATACTTATAACGGTATTAAGCTATAACCTTGTTGGTGAAGGACTGAGGGATGCCCTCGACCCGAGATTATGGGGAGCAGAGAGGGATTGATTTAGCTGACTTAGAATAAGTTTGTCATTCCGCACTTGATGCGGAATCCAGGTTTTCTATTCTTTCTGGATTCCTGCCTCCGCAGGAATGACCCAAGGAAGCTTTGGAATTAAAGACGGTAGCGCTCCATCACTTCTTCTCTTGTGATAATTGAATCGAGTTTATAACCTGATGCCTCTACCGCTTCCCTACCACCTTCCTGCCTGTCTATTAGGGCGATTACCTTTACTATCTCAAGTCCTGCTTCCTTTGCCCTGTTGATCGCCTCAATAGTTGATTTGCCTGTTGTGATAACATCGTCAACAATTACTACTCTGTCGCCTCTTTTTACATTTCCCTCAATCCATTGCATTGTACCATGAGACTTTGGTGTTTTGCGGACTACAAATGCCTCTACAGGTCTTCCCTTAAGATGTGATGTATATGCTACTGCATATGCTATCGGGTCAGCACCGAGCGTAAGTCCACCAATCCCTTTTACACCAAGGTCCTTTATTAGATCAAAAATAATATTACCTATGAGGTACATACCTTCAGGATGAAAGGCTACAGCCTTGCAGTTGAAATAGTAGTTGCTCATCCTTCCTGATACGAGTTTAAAAATAGGCTCTTCACTGTATTTAAAAGCCTTTTCGAGAATAAGTTCTATCAATCGTTTTTTCAGAATAGATGGCATGATACAAGCCTTTCTTTCACTTCCTGATCCTGAACTTGTTTCAGGACTGGTACAACCTTATCACATGGTTCGAACCTTTTTGGACACCTCGGATGGAAGGGACATCCAGGGGGTATATCTATCGGGCTTGGGACTTCTCCCATATCTGCTTCTCCTTTTCTCCATCTTTCTGTTTCTTTTTCTCTTGTGATTCTCGGTGCAGATGATAGCAATAATTCTGTATATGGATGAAGAGGTTCCATGAATAAATCCTCTATCTTAGCATACTCAACAATCTTTCCGAGGTACATCACCCCTATATTATCGCTGAAATAATGCACGACTTTAAGGTCGTGGCTTATGAAGAGAAAGGAGATTCTATATTCTCTTTTCAATTCCTGAAGCAGATTCAATATCTGGGCCTGTATCGAGACATCAAGCGCTGAAAGTGGCTCGTCCGCAACTATCACCTTCGGTGATACAGCAAGGGCCCTCGCAATACATATTCTCTGTCTCTGCCCTCCACTTAATTCATGTGGATAACGATTTAATATGTCAGGGCCAAGACCAACCTTACCGAGTAGTTCCACCACTTTATCATTCATACTACGTTTCTCGACAATCCTGTGAATCTTGACTGGCTCTGAGATAGTATCTAATATGTTCCTTCTGGGGTTCAGTGATGCAAAGGGGTCTTGAAATATAATCTGGACTGATTTCCGGAATGCATTTAAAGAATCGCCGTTAAGCTCAAAAACATTCTTTCCTTGAAATAGAACCTTACCTGAAGTAGGAGGTATAAGCCTCAATATAAGCCTTGCAACAGTCGACTTACCACAACCGCTTTCACCAACAAGGCCAAAGATCCTGTCCTCATCGAGAGAAAAGTCGATACCATCAACTGCCTTTACCAGAACGGGTTTAGTCATGAACCCCTTTTTAGCAGAAAAATACTTCTTTAGAGAATTTACCTTCAGGAGTGCCATGGTATCTCCTTAGCCCTGATGCATCTGACGAGATGACCTTCAGATATTGGTTTTAGCTCAGGTTCTTCTACCTGACAGTATGACATCACAAACCTGCACCTGTCTGAAAACTTACAACCAGGTGGTAATTTATCCGGTTCCGGGACAAAGCCAGGGATCGGTTTTAAAGGCATACCTTTCTCTTTAGGCAGAGATTCCAGTAAACCGATGGTATATGGGTGTCCCGGATTATTAAATAGCTTATTTACATCAGTAAACTCCATTAGCCTGCCTGCATACATGATAGCTACCCTTTTAGCATTCTCTGCAATAATACCGAGGTCATGGGTGATGAGAAAAACCGCCATCTTCATATCTTCTCTGAGTCTCTGGATGAGCTCGAGTATCTGTGCCTGTATAGTAACATCGAGGGCTGTTGTAGGTTCATCTGCGATCAGCAAGGATGGTTTGCAGGCTATTGCCATAGCAATCATCACCCTTTGCCTCATTCCTCCTGACATCTGGTGCGGATACTCCTTCATCCTGATTTCAGGAGACGGGATCTTTACTGCCCTGAAGAGTTCTATTGTATTAGCCATTGCCTCCTTCTTCGAGAGGCCCATGTGAGTGGTAAAGACCTCTGCTACCTGATAACCGACTGTAAGCACGGGGTTCAGTGATGTCATCGGCTCCTGAAATATCATTGAGAGTTCTTTCCCCCTCAGCCTTCTCATGGATTCTCTATCAAGCTTCAGGAGGTTATTGCCTTTAAATATAATCTCGCCTTCTGCAGATGCATTCTGCGGGAGGATTCCCATGATGGACAGAGCAGTTAGGGTCTTACCACATCCACTCTCTCCAACAAGGCCAAAGACCTCAGCCTCTTTAATCTCAATGTTAAGATCGGAGACAACCTTTATAGAACTGCTGTCTGACCTGAAGGAGATGTCAAGACCCGTTACCTTAAGGAGGGTCACAGCAGTTTACTTTTCCTCCTTATCCAAGTAATGCAATTGAAATAATGTCCCGATGTATATCGGGATCGATACCTTAGTGTACCTTCAACTGATGATTGTTGGTATATTTTATTGAAAATAACCAATAAAGATAATTTCAATAAATTCATCGAGTTAAATAAATTTTTGAACAATGT
>JBFMAM010000038.1:0-9677 GCA_040755805.1 Nitrospirota bacterium | reverse complement strand
GAGGTTTCCACCCTATTCACAATCTCAACAACTAATTTCACTTGTTAACTATTTTATAAATTTATAATTTGGGGGTGGGGGAATTTTCGGCTGTCACGGTGGGGGAATTTTCGATTGACATTACCAGTTGACCATATCAGGTGTTATCAACTTCTGCTTGGCGAGTGATTTGTCTGAATACTTTTCTAATTAAGGAGTATCGTATTCTATGATGCATGTTCTTCATATAGTAGGTGCCCGGCCCAATTTTATGAAGGCAGCGCCAGTCATTGCTGCCTTGGGACAGCGAAGTGGCATCCGCCAGACTGTTGTTCATACAGGACAGCATTATGATGTCAATATGTCAGATATTTTCTTTTATCAGTTAGGAATCCCCAGAGCTGACATTAACCTTGGAGTTGGCTCAGGGACTCACGCACAGCAGACAGCCCAGATCATGATTCGCTTCGAGCCGGTAGTGGTAGAGAAAAAGCCTGATATAGTGCTGGTCTATGGCGATGTCAACTCCACGGTGGCCGCGGCTCTTGTATGTACCAAACTTGGTGTGGCCATCGGACATGTCGAGGCAGGCTTGCGCTCCTTTGACCGTACTATGCCTGAAGAGATCAACCGGTTACTGACCGACCAGATGGCGGATATTCTCTTCACTCCATCAGAGGATGGAAATGAGAACCTGAAAAGGGAGGGAATCCCCAGTGGAAAGGTTCATCTTGTAGGCAACGTCATGATTGATACCTTGCTGAGGCTTTTGCCCAAAGCGGACCATGAAGTAGTGCTGAAGGAATTTGCCATAAATGGATATTTTTGTCACCCCGGATCCTATGCTCTCGTCACCCTGCATCGGCCTTCAAATGTAGATGACCCCAATATGCTGGCCAGCATCATGAAGACCCTTCAGGAGATTAGCCAGTCCCTTTTGGTGATTTTTCCAATTCATCCCCGCACTCAGCACAGGCTGCAAAGTTTGGGCATTACTATTGACAGCTCACGCCTCAAACTGATTGAGCCGGTTGGCTACTTACAGTTTTTGGCACTGCAGCAGCAGGCACGGATAGTTATTACTGACTCAGGGGGTATCCAGGAGGAGACAACCTTCCTTGGTATACCCTGTCTGACAGTGAGAGAGAATACTGAGCGTCCGATTACTACCACCATTGGCACGAATGTGCTGGTTGGACAGAACATGACCCGACTTAAAGAGGAGGTGGATGGAATCTTATCCGGGAAAGGTAAAAAAGGCTCGGTTCCTCCACTCTGGGATGGTAAGGCGAGTGAGCGTATTGCTGCCGTTGTTGAAAGATGGGCTGGCTTATGATAGATAAATTTTTCCTGAACATATTTATAGAGTTGAAAAGCCGTAATGACCATAGGTATTCTTCGATGAGAAGTAATTGTATACTGTGGCTGTTTACGGTCATATCCACTGCGCGAAGGATTGACTCAGTTGGATTTATAATGCACATACCTCGCAAGTACCATCCGGCCTAAAACTCAATTGCACTATCTTGCCACGTATGTATCTTGATGTGTACTGAGAGCAGCATTTCCCTCCACCCTCTTATATTATAAATGCCGAAATACTTATAGGATGAATAACTGAAACTGTCGAGCTTGCTGCTATCAGCTATAATCCGACATCAATAAAAAGAGGAATGCTGGTAATTATCAAGATCAAATAATCCGATTGTTAATCTTTGCTCTTGTGAGTAATTATCTTCTGATTTTGTAACTACTCAGATAGATAGACTGTAGGCATTTAGGTTGTTAGGAAAAGACAATGCGTTCCGACCTCAAGAAAGGCTTTTAGACTAACAGACTAACAGTCTGAGTAGCTACCTGATTTTTAAGATTGGGTAAGTTCTTTCACTATTATTAGGTGAGCTCTATTTCAGACAACCAACTTTAAGGAATAATAAAAAAATGGGGGATAGTCATGAATATAAATGGCACAAGATTTCTTGGGAAAATTATGCTGGCAGGAATTTTATATTTTTGCCTTTTGAATCCAAGCAGGGCATTGAGTGATATATGTCCACGGAGTATTCCACTTGCCTGGGATGCCAATAGCGAAGACGATGATCTTGCTGGATATTGTATTTATTATAAGGTAGACTCTTCCAGCAGTTACCCTGAGTGCATTAAAGTTAACCGTGATACCACCAGTTATACGATTCAAGAATTGGACTCTGGAGAAACGTATGTTTGTTGGATCACTGCTTATGATAACGTGGACCTCGAAAGTGAACCCTCAGATGAATTGATATGTCGAATCTGCTACCAAGATAATGATAAAGATGGCTATGGGAATCCTGATATTGCTATACAAGAGTGCACACAAACTGGCTCTTGCCCATTAGGATATGTGGATAATGCTGATGATTGTAACGATGACAATTTTAATATTAAGAATATATGTATCGAAGTCCATATATACCCTGGACAGAGCATTCAGGCAGCAATCGAGGCTGCCCATGATGGTGATGTGATAATTATTCACGAAGGGATTTATCATGAAAAGATTAATTTTAAAGGCAAGGCCATTACCGTGAAGAGTGCGGATCCGAATAACCCGGATGTAGTTGCTGCGACGATAATTGATGGAGGGGGGAGCGGAGTTGTTATTACTTTCAATACTGATGAAGAAAGCGATTCGATTCTCAGTGGAATTACTGTGCAAAACGGTAAAGGTAGTATGGGCGGTGGAATTTATTGCACCTCTTCTCCGGTTATTACCAACTGTACTATCACTGGAAATTCAGCTAAATATGGTGGTGGTATTTGTTGCATGGGTTCCTCAGCAGCTATTAAGAATTGCAATATCAGTGAAAATTCGTCTACCTGGGTCGCTGGTGGAGTTTATTGCGGGTTTTCGTCATCAGCCATCACCAGCTGTACCATTAGTAAAAACTCGACGCTGTATGATGGCGGTGGGATTTTGCTTGTGCTTTCCTCATCGCCAGTCAGTGACTGCAACATCACTGAGAATTCTGCTGGGTATGATGGTGGTGGAATTTACTGCCTTGACTCTTCTTCAAGTATAACCAACACCCTTATTCATGGTAATTCGGCTTCATCGATGGGGGGAGGGATTTACTGCTCATCTTCAAATGACTTGGTCGTAACTAAATGTACTATTGAAAGAAATTCAGCTGACTCCGGCGGTGGAATTTATCTCGACAATTCGTCTCCAACTATCACGGATTGCCTCTTTCGGGAAAACTCACCAGGAGATTTTTAACCCTGCAATGCTCGTTTCAGTACAAGGTGATTCCCTAACTGTTTCATTTTCCGTTCAGTATGTAAAATGCAGGCACGATAGTTCCTGAGTCGAATCCATCGCACCTGTTCGATAACAGCCTGAGAATCACAATCTCACAAAGATCCTTAATGTTAGTACGACTTCCAGGAGAATGTTATAGCGGTTTGAGGCTTAATAGCATTGCCCTTTGGGAGATCGGGCATGGATACGTGCCAGATCTATATTGATATCCGTCTCATCAAGATCAAGCTCTTTGTTTCCATAGTTCTCATCTTTACATTGTATTCTTTGTATTCTCTGCGCTTTTGCTGGCCCCCCTTCCACTTCACGGTAAGAAATGAAGCCAATAACCAGCAGTTTCATGGGGTGCTTGAAAGTCTTACAGGTAATATGAGGATGGGTTAAAATTGTAGTAAGTTACTACACTTTGTACCCTATATATTAATAAAACTTATTAAGTTACTGTAGGTTACCTATATAAAATGAACCTGTAGCCAAAGGCTACATATTCTTAGATAATTTAGGTTTGAGAATGGTTAATAGCCTTAAATATCAGGTAATTAGGAAATGGCATTTAAAATGCATTAATCTTAAAAAAAGGTAATTAGAATCATAGTAATCGTTCAGCCTTTCGCCATGCCGAGCTACCATAAGGAAGAGAGGAATGTTGACCTTACATAACCAGAAGGTAATATTTTCCCCACCTCATTCCTTAAAAATAGTTCCTTATCTCTAAGCAGGCGGGATAGGTTTATGAAAAACGTTAGGTAGCAAGGAAAAGAAAGTCTCTATAGTTAAGTTAATATTGTCAATTTATTAAAACAGGTCGCTCTCATTTATTAGACACCATCGTTATAAACAACGAAATAAAGAGACGCTCATGAAGTCGAAAAATACAGTCATCTTTCTTCGGGAATTCTCCATTCCGGTGTCATGCTGTATGAGAGCGAAACAGATAATAGCTTAGTGAAAGGAGTAAGATACATGAATAAAAGGATATTGTGGATAAGAAACGCTGTATTTTTATGCATTATTCTAATTTTGGGGGGTGCTCGACTGAGTTGGGCAATACAGATCGAGTATGTATCAGGTGTGATTTATGCTGAGACAGGTACAACATTCAATGGAAACTATGTGAAGTCTGCAACTGGTTGGGAGGCTTCAGGAGGAGTTAGCACTGATGATGCCATTTTTGCAGGCACTAGCGCTTACGGATATGGACAGGCAAGTGGATATAAGATCAATGGTCCATTAAATAATGACAACCACGCCAGATTCATTCTTCATTCAACGGCCCAAAGTGCAGCCGGAGATGAAGGCATCGCTTATGAGACCTATGCCATAGTGAGAAGTGGAGTGAATCCAGGCGATATGCTTAAATTTGTGTTAACTCCCGGTCCTGGTGAGGATTACGGCATGGGTGTGGAATTAACAGCAGAGGCTGTGCTCTCAGGGACAATAAATAGCGGGGGGTTGGCTGGTTATATGCCTGGACTTTTATCAGGGACAGCAGAAATAGATTTTACTTTTGAAATATATGCGGACCCGTCAGAAGACGCAGTCATGAGTTTTTCGCATTATAATACATTAACCTCTGACGGGAGAAACAATACAACTGGGAGACCGACATTGACAGAATCCGTTGGACTGCCAGGTTTACTCGGTACCAAGGTAGACAATACTACCTTTAACATAGGTGATTCCATCTATGTATATTTCGCTCAAATTGCCAGAGCATCTGTGTCAGGGGATTACCAAAGCAGCGCCAGTGCCTATGCTGTTCAATCGACTAGTGATGTTATTTCGATAGCTATTCATGCAGACCCTACTACTACACCAGTACCAGAGCCATCAACCTTGCTTCTTTTAGGTATCACTCTCGTTGGAATTTTTGGTGTTATTACTTTGAAAATCGGCTCACTCTCGAAATGAGATCAGAATAATTAACGTGAATTCGACATGGTAAAAACAGGGTCGGCTTTTTATCTATGGGGAATATTGAGGGGGTAATTATTATGGATAAAAGAGTATTATGGATAGTCTTTATTATATTTGTATCTTCTATTGTATTCTTTTCGGGTGCTCGACTGGGATGGGCAATTCAGATTGATTATATATCAGGTGAAATTTATGCTGAGACAGGCACAACATTCAAAGGAACTTATAAGTGGTCTGCAAGTGGTTGGGAAGCTTCACGAGGGGTAAGCACTGATGATGCCATTTTTGCAGGCACTAGCGCTTACGGATATGGACAAGCAAGTGGAGATAAGATTGACAATCCATTAAACAATGATAATCATGTTAGATTCATTCTTCATTCAACGGCCCAAAGTGCATCCGGAGATGAAGGCATCGCTTATGAGACCTATGCCATAGTGAGAAGTGGAGTGAATTCAGGTGATATGATCAGATATAGGTTAAACCCAGACCCTGGTGAGGACTACGGCATAAATGTAGAATTAACAGCAGAGGCTGTACTTTCTGGGATATTAAATAGTGGGGGGTTAACTGGTTATATGCCCGGCCTTTTATCAGGGACGGCACGAGTAGATTTTGCCTTTGAGATATATAAGGATCCGACAGCAGCCCCAGTCATAAGTTTTTCATATTCTAATACGTTAACCACTGACGGGATAAACGATCGCACGAGAAGGCGGACATTGGAAGAATCCCTTGGACTGCCAGGTTCACTCGGTATTAAGACAGATAATACTACTTTTAAAACAGGTGATTACTTTTATGTAAAGTTAGCTCAAATTGTAAGAGCAACTGTGCCAACGGATGTGCAAAGCAGCGCCAAAGCCTATGCCTATACTGTTCAATCTGATATTATTTCGATAGTCATTGAAGCAGAACCAGTTATACCGATACCATAGCCATCATTGTTACTTCTTTCACTTTCTCTTGTTTAGATACCATACTATTGTAGGTGGGGTATATGGAGGTAAATAAACCTCTACTTTTAGAACAACAGAAAGAGACTGTCATGAAGTTAAAGAATAAATAGAGCCATCTTCTTGGGATCGTCCCGTTTCGGTGTCGCTGTTATATAATATATAAAGAGCGACAGTTGTAGGGAAAATAATCTACAGTATATTTCTTTATTCTTTTTTTTAAAGCCCTCTCTCTGGCTGAGTTCTCCATCCAGAAGGGGGCAATTGTATATAACCCCCCGTTTACTTCTTTCGTTATGATCCAATATCCAGCAACTAATGAAAGGTCTTGACCTCCCTTACCGAATATGATCCACTTGAGCCGTAAAATTAAGATCTTGTGTTTGTATAAAACGATAAGGGGTATATAATAAATTTACAAAATAAGGAAAGGTAATTGATTATGCTATGGTTAAATCTTATTGCTGAATTTACGGAAGATTATAAAATATTATTAAAAAAATATAATTATAAATACAGCAACATCCATAAACATAACAATACCGGCAGTAGTATAGCAATAAAAGTTAAAAAATTGCTCCTTATTTCTACAGTATGCTGGTTATTTGCCTTAATCCCTGCACTTGGCGGCTGTAGAAAGACAAAGCAGGAACATGTGACCGAGGGAGTAAAATTTTTTGAACAGAAGAACTACAACGCTGCGACTATTGAATTCAAGTGCGCACTCGATATGGATCCGAGTGACTATTCTATCCGGCTTCAACTGGGGGAAACGTATTTCCTTACGGGTAAATTGGATAATGCCATGCAGGAGTTGAAGCAAGTCATTGACAAAGATCCTGGTAACAGCAAAGCTCATTTTTTATCAGCTTCTATCTATCTGGCTGAAAAGAAGTTCGATAATGCATTGAAAGAAGCAAAGACCGCCCTGGAGCTCAATAAGGGAAAAGAGCAGGTTGAGGGGATAACAGAAGTAAAAGGGTCCCAAATACATAATTTGCTTGGTCAAATCTATATTGCAATGAAGAATTTTAACCTGGCCAACTCACATTTTGATAATTCCCTGAAATTGGATCCCGATAATATCCATGTGTTAATCAATCTGGGCGGTCTGTACATGGAGATGAAAAACTATGTCGATGCCAAAAAGACCTTTGAAATGGCCAGAGATAAATCACCCAAGGATATCAGGCCATATCTGGCTTTGGGGCGGTACTACTACCTGTTGAAGGAGTACCAGGAAGCAGAAAACCAGTATCGGCAGACTTTAAAGATAGACCCTTCTTCGCTTGAGGCTATGGCTGCCCTAGGAGACATCTTTAATCAGCAGAAGAAATTTGATGAAGCTATTAAACAGGGAAGCCTGATTATTGAAAAGTTCCCCAAGATGCCTTTCGGGTATCATATGAGAGGTGGAGCTTATTTTGTCAAAGCTCAATACAGAGAAGCCATAGAAGACCTTGAAAAAGCCGTACAGATAAATCCGGGGGGAGTAAATTCCTATTATCTCCTTGGTCTGGCCCATTATCAGGTCAATAATAAGAACCAGAGTATCAGCGCACTGCAGAAGGCGATCGAATTGGATCCCAAACATATTGGCGCCCATACAATGCTTGCCACTATAAATCTCGAGCTTAACCGATATGAGTTTGCCATCAACGAGGCAGAAAAGGCTCTCGATCTGAGTCCTGATAATCCGTATCTGCACAATATTCTGGGAATTGCCTATATCAGCAGCGAGAAGATGGATAAGGGAATAGATGAGTTTCAATTGGCTCTGCAACTGGACCCCAATTTTACCATGACCCATCAGAACCTGGCTGCTCTTCGGAAAAAGGGTGAACAGAAAGATGATGTTACCAAGATTTACGAATCAGCAATCGCGATCAATCCCCAAAATCTGAAGCTCTATGTTCCTCTGGCCCTGGCCTATTTAGACCAGAATGCACCGGATAAGGCAATCAACATTTGTTCTGATGCCCTGAAGTCCAATCCCAAGCAGGGTGGGTTATTTTATAATATTATTGGCTTGTCATATCTTAAGCAGGGCCGTTTCGATAAGGCCAGAGAGAGCTTGAACAAGTCTCTGTCGGAAGATCCCAAATTCCTTACAGCCCAATTCAATCTTGCCAAATTGGATCTCCTTGAAAGGGGACCTGCCAAAGCTATTGAAAGATATCAAGGGATATTAAAACAGTATCCCAGGAATATTAAAGCAATTATGGGACTGGCAGAAATTTATGCCAAAACGGGAGATAAAAAGGAAGAAATCAACAGGCTTCAGGAAGCTCTCTCCATAGATCCGAAACATCAGAGCGCCTTTGCCCGGCTGGCTCAAGTTTACTCCGAACAAGGTGATGTCAAGTCGATCATCGAACTGGCCAAGAAGGTTAGCTCTGTAATGCCGGACTCAAACCTGGCAGGTACCATTCTTGGTTCAGCATATTTAAAGAATAAGGAGTATGGCCTGGCTGTTGCGGAATTTGAAAAGATAGCCAAGGCTAATCCAAAGAGCATTGCTGCCCGGGAGCTCTTGATCCATGCTTATAATCTTAACAAGGAACATGATAAGGCCAAAGCCAAACTGGATGATATTATTTCTGAAAAACAGGTCAGCGGTGCTGCTGTTTTGAATGATCTGGCTACATTATCCTTAAGGATGGGGAATACCAAGGAGGCTATCGATTACCTTAATAAGGCTATAGATACAGATCCTAATCCCGATCTTGAAAAGACATACTTAAGGCTTTACTCGGTTTATCAGTCATCAGGCCAGGCTGAATTGGCTTGCAATACTCTGGAAAAGGGCATCAAGAAACTACCTGATTCTTTAAATTTGAGGGTAAACCTTGGAACTGCTTATAATCGACAAAATAAACCTGATCAGGCGATAGATCAATATCAATATATCCTTAATAAAATAGATCCTAAGAACAGTTATGTAAGCCTCTTTTTGGCGAGTACTTACGTAGATAAAAAAGACTATGGAAAGGCGGAGGATTTTTATAAGAAGTCTATTCTATTAGACCCTAATAATGCCAGAGCTCTTAATGATCTCGCCTGGTTCTATGCTGACCGAGAACAAAACCTGGATCAATCTCTCGAACTTGCACAGAAATCGGACAAACTGAATCCTGGTAATCCAGCCGTTATTGACACCATTGGCTGGGTATATTTTAAAATGGGGAAATTCAATCAGGCTGTAGATAGGTTCAATCAAGCTGCTACTCTGGATAAAGAAAATCCATCCATAAGGTTTCATTTGGCCTTGGCCTTATTCCGCCAGGGAGAAAATGCAAAGGCCACAGTTGAATTAAATAAGGCACTATCGAATCAAAAAGAATTCCCTGAGAAAAAAGACGCTCAAGAGTTGTTGGGGAAAATAACTAAGTACAGGTCGCCATAAATACGCGACCACATAGAAAACAAAAAGAGGTTCGGACATGGTAAAATATCCTTGGTACCAGAGAAGAGGTATCAAAAAAGGTCTGAAAGGAGTGATTATCATGCCAGGACCTCAACAC
>JBFMAM010000037.1:0-9683 GCA_040755805.1 Nitrospirota bacterium | reverse complement strand
AGGATGCCACCTATTATAAAGAACCTGAGGAATTCCCTTCTTGTCATCATATTAACCTCCGAATAATGCAATTAGCCACAGAGTATACGAGAAAAAATCCAAATGTCAGAATTCAAATGCCAAATAAAATCCAAATGTCAAATGACTGAATATCAAAACCAGTGTTTATATTTGGATTTTGGATTTCATTTGAAATTTGAGCTTTGGCCTTTGACATTAATCATCTCTGTGTCCTGGTTTATAAATGTATTTTTCAAATTAACTCCATACGCCAGGAATGGATGTGCTGCAAAAACGGCATTTACCATTCGATATATTATTCTGTTTTACAAAATAACCTATCCTTTCTATGAGTATCTTTTTACACTTAGGGCAGAAGGTGTTTTCACCTTCATGTCTTATATTACCAATATAAGCAAATTTAAGGCCAACATCCATTGCAGTCTTTCTTGCCGCTGTAAGTGTCTCAAGGGGTGTAGGTGGCAGATTAGTTAATTTATAATGTGGAAAGAACCTCGAGAAATGTATAGGGATATCAGGCCCGAGGTTCCTGAGTATCCATCTGCACATCTCCCTGATATTCTTCATATCATCATTTAGTGTTGGTATGACAAGATTTGTTATCTCGAGCCAAACACTCTCTTCCTTTAAGACTACAAGGGAATTGAGCACTGGTTTTAAACTACCGCTGCATATCCTGCTATAAAAGTCTTCTGTGAATGCCTTCAGATCGATATTAGCAGCACCCATGTATTTTGATAATTTCCTGAGTGGTTTCTCATTTATATACCCGCATGAATGCATCGTGTTCTTTATTCCGTATTTTCTCGCAATAATTGATGTGTCATACATGTATTCGTAAAAGACAGTAGGCTCTGTATAAGTATAAGTGACTGACCTGCATTCATAAAATATTGCCTGCCTTACAACATTATCCGGCGGCAGGTCATAATTATCGGTATCCTCTGGTCTTGCCTGAGATATCTGCCAGTTCTGGCAGAACTTACAGCTCAGGACACATCCGGCAGTGGCTATAGAAAAGGCAGTCGTTCCTGGTAGAAAGTGAAAGAATGGCTTCTTCTCTATTGGGTCAACATGGACTGCACAGGGTTTTCCGTACACAAGACTATAAAGAACACCATCCTTATTCATCCTGGCCCTGCATCTGCTATGTTGACCATTTTCAAGCACACAACCATTAGGACAGAGCTCACACTGCACCCTTTTTGCCATAAATTATTATAATTCAACTTTTTCTTTTCCGCACTACCTCCCTCCCAAGTTTTATTTTTACCCTCCCCTTCACTTCCTCCCGTCAAGGATGTAGCCGCAACCTTTAGGTTGCGTGTTTTTATACATCTCTTAATTCACTATTATGATGCTTATAAACGCAGGCTAAAGCCTGCGGCTACAGAAAATGATGATAAACCTTGCGCAAATCGGCTTATTTTAAACTTAATATCATTGCTGCTGAGACTGCCTTTATCCCTACTATAAACAAAAGTGTATTAGAGATTCCAAACAGGGGGACGAGGATTATCGAGGGTAAAAATGCACCTAAAAAGGAACCAATGAGATCAAGCCCGTAAAGCCTTCCAGCCACCATAGGTTCACCCATACATCGATTTGCTGTGTTGAACTGTCCTCCTGCAATTGTACCTAAGAGAAGATTTAATAAATAAAAGAGGGGTTCTGCCTTTAAAAATATAGGTGCGGTAAGTGCAAGGGTTATGGTCGTTAACTCTAAATAGAAGAGCATCATTAATGCCCCTTTAGTATGTCTTGACAGGGATGTACCTGCCCAGAGCCCGATCATAAATGTCGCTGTAAGTATCCCTATCATCTCATATACATAGCCATATGCAGCCTGATATGCAAGGATTACAGCAAGCATGAATGACATACTTGAAAATCCGGTGGTAAAAATAGAGAAGTAGATTACCCGCCTTTTTCTCCTGAAGATTAAGAATGAGATAGATATGAGGGTGATGACCGAGATAGAAATGATATGCCATCCCCTGATACCGATCAGATACTTAAGTGCCCTCCCTCCGCGAACCTCTGCCCAGAGCATGAGATTGTAAAGATAGGCTGATGGTTGAAGGTCTGTATTTATGAATTTTATATCACCGAGTCTTCTTCTGACATAATCCACATTAAGTGGAGAGAAGGCGTCGCGGAAGATATATTGGTTGAAATGTTTGAGATTTATTGCCCTTTGTATAAACCTCTCTTCGAGGGTTTCGAGGTCTGTATTTATCGGAGCCTCGGATGCAAAGAGGCCACCATATTCCTGTGCTGTTACCGTAACATGTCTGAAGACAGACTTAAGAGAATTGTAGATAGAGCCACTTGCTGTCTGCATCCTTCTTCCTATATAACCTGTTGACTGGAGTATGGTTAAAGCTATTATGCCATCCTCTTTTAATATGCCCTTTGCCTCCCTGAAGAAATCAGATGTGTAAAACCTGTTTATACTCGCTGTAGAAGGCTGTGGAAGGTTTAGGATGATGAGGTCATATATTGGTCTCTTCGATCTTTTTATGAATCTCCGTCCATCCTCGACTATTATTCTGACCCGGGGGTCTTTTACTGCGCTGTCTCCGCACATATTAAGAAGTTTCAAAGAGACCTCAACTATTCTGGGATTAAGTTCTATAAAATCAATGCTATCAACAGGATATTTCAGGAACTCCTTCAGGGTTCCAGGCGAGCCTCCGACAACAAGGATTCTCGATGGCGAGTGATGTAGAGCCATTGGCAGGTGTGTCCTGAGCTCTTCGCTCGGTAGATCAGGATATGTGAAAAAAAGTTGTCCGTTAACATATATGCTTGATTGCCCGCTGACTTTAATAACTGCGATCTCTCCATATTTAGATTCCATTGTTTGAGGAGGCTCCATACCATGCCAGGGAAGAGAGACAGCAATCTTATGAAGGCCGATATAAAGGGATAAAGGTATGATAAAAAAAAGGGTAATAATTTTTTTCCCCGAGATGTATGCAGCCATTAAGATATTTATCAGGCCAAGTAATAGACATAACTCCATGACACTTAACCTTGCTGAAATAACAAATGTGAACAGGACACCTCCAATAAATGCACCGAGGGCCTCAAGACCATAGACCCTTCCAGCAACATCGCGGTCGCGCGGGATCGAGTCGTATCGACCTGAATATGAAACAGCTAAGGGGAACTGTAGACCAATGACAAAACAGAGGGGGAAGAGAGAGACAGCAGTTGAGATGATGGTGGAAGTAAGAGATACCGCTTCACCAGGCTCCAGAGAGAGTGCCGGCCTTATCGCCTTTATAATCAGGGCAACTGGCTGTGCAAGAAGGGCAACCAGAATAAAAGAGATTGTAAATATATGTTTGAGCCTTACCTTGCTTCCTGTGTAACTTCCAAGTCCCACCCAGATGAGCCAGAAGGAGAGGGTTATCCCTATATCAAGCTCATTCCCTGAGAATGTTGAAAGAAGGAGGCGCAGGACTGTTATCTGGAGAAGCATTGAAGTAAGCCCCATGAGAATGAATGGTATCAGCGAATTCAGATATCCCATCTTTATTTATGCATAGGAAATTATAAAACACAGAGACACCGAGATGTGCCCTCTGTGGTTCCCCCGTTAGATGTTTACTATCTAACGGGGTGAATCTGTGGTTAATTAAGTTTTGTTCCTAGTTTGTGGAATTATTTCTCTTGCAAAATTATACCTATTTTATATAAAGTGTCTTATTTCTATCTTCTAAAAACCAGGTAAACTCCGTTAGAGAGGGTAGGGCTTTAAACTTCACCCTTTCTGGAAACAAGGGACGTTGATATTTTATCTATGTCCGAAGGATGGGAACCTGAAGAGGTGGGGCTTTCTAACGGGGTAAAACAGAATTAACGATCCTTCCGAATTGAGGGGAGATATTTTTAGAATGCTGAAGCATAAGAGAACGATAAAAAAGGCGTCAGCGGTTTCAAAAGATCGAGTAATAAAAAGGAGAGACCTTCTCATTGAAGAGGCCAGCTCATATTCAATAAAGGATTTTCTTGAAGAGAAACTCAATCGCTATCTAAAAGAGATGACGAAACTCGAAAGCTCCAATCTTTATGACGCTGTGCTTTCAGAGGTTGAAAAATCACTCATCACAATAGTCCTTAGAGAAACCAGAGGCAACCAGCTCAAGGCTGCAAAGACCCTGGGGATAAATAGAAACACGCTAAGGGCAAAAATAAAAGAATATAAAATCCGCATATAAATAAGATTGCTCAGTTGTTAACATCAGGGTTACGTCAAAGTAAGCTCCATTTTGTCATTCCTGCAAGCGAAGCGCGTCGGGAATCCTTCTTCATACAAAGAAAGATTCCGGACAAGCCGGAATGACAGCAAAAAGCTTAAAGCAGAGAAAAAATTTTTGCAACGCTGAGTTGGGATCAACAATAACATAACCGTGTTGTTAACACCCCTCGCAATGACAATAAAGCTACAAGGTTTTATAATAATAAATCTTAAACAATTCGGCATTATTTAAGTCAAAATGCAGTTCGATATTATAAAGACAGATGGAAATGCTCGAGCTTGTCTTATAGAGACAACCAAGGGTGAAATAAACACGCCTGCCTTCATGCCGGTTGGGACACTGGGCACTGTCAAGGCCATGTCTCCTGATGAATTGAAAGAGATGGGCGCTGAGATAATATTATGCAATACTTATCACCTTTACCTGAGGCCAGGGCATGAGGTAGTCTCATCTCTCGGAGGTATTCACAAATTCATGAACTGGGATCGAACTATACTTACAGATAGTGGTGGTTTTCAGGTCTTCAGCCTATCTGCCCTGAGAAAAATAGAGGAGAACGGAGTACATTTTAAATCACATATTGATGGCTCAATGCATTTTATAGGGCCTGAAGAGGCGATGGAGATTCAGTCTTTACTCGGTTCTGATATAACAATGGTACTTGATGACTGTACTCCGTATCCTTCATCTTATGAATACGTACTGAAGTCTCTTGAACGGACGATAAGGTGGGCAGCACAGTGTAAGAGGATACACGATGCAAGATACAGGATGCAGGATGCAGGACAAATCCCCCCAAATCCCCCAACACCCCCTTTTGGAAAAGGGGGGTGTTGGGGGATTTTAAAGGGGGGCGAGGGGGGATTACAATATTTACTCGGCATAGTTCAGGGTGGAATGTATAAGGATTTGAGGAAAAGGAGCGCTGAAGAATTGAGAGAGGTAGGTTTCGACGGTTATGCAGTAGGTGGCCTGAGTGTGGGAGAGCCGAAAGAGGAGATGCATGAGATGATATATTTCACTGCGCCTCTTCTACCTGCTGATAAGCCGAGGTATCTTATGGGGATAGGAGACCTGAAAGATGTTCTTATTGGTGTTGAGGCAGGATTTGATATGTTTGACTGTGTGATGCCAACAAGAAATGCACGAAATGGAACGCTCTTTACAAGTAGAGGCAGGATAAGTATTAAACGAGAGGAATTCAGGTCTGACAGGGGACCGCTTGACCCTGATTGTGGGTGTTACACATGCAGAAATTATTCGAGGGGATACCTGAGACACATCTTTCTTTCGAAGGAGATACTCTCTATGAGACTGAATACAATACATAACCTGTATTTCTATTTTAATTTCTTCAGAAATATAAGAAAATCTATTATTGAAGGTAGATTTGCGGAGTTTAAGATTAAATGGGAGGCAATATTTTAATAAAAAGTGATTATCCAACTCGGGTAAGAAAGGTCCTTATTTACACATTAATCTTAAATTCATGTGTTGCCCTTGCGAAGGTTCTATATGGCTATATAACAAATTCTATTGCTATGACGTCCGACGGATTCCACTCGTTCTTTGACGGGGTATCAAACGTGATCGGGCTGATTGGCATCTGGATAGCCTCACACCCACCTGATGAGAAGCATCCTTACGGACACAGGAAATATGAAACCCTCTTCACAATAGTTATTGCTGTTATGATATTTGCTGCATGTTTTCAGATACTCAAAAGGGTTTATCTATCCTTCACTGAGGTACATAAAACAATCATTACCCAGACCAGTTTTATTGTTATGTTTATGACTATGGGAGTTAATATCTTTGTGATGCTCTATGAATCAAAAAAAGGAAGACAGCTTGGCAGTGATTTTTTAGTAGCTGATGCGATGCATACAAGGAGTGACATACTTGCATCCATTGCTGTGATAATAAGTCTCGTCTTTACAAGAGTGGGTTATTACCATGCAGATGCCATTGTAGGAATTATAATTACTTTTTTAATTGCAAGGATTGGCTACAAGATACTCAAAGAGGCATCAGATACACTCGTTGACACAGTCTGCATAGATACCTCTGCAGTTGAGTTTTTAGTGACCCGCATAGATGGTGTAAAGGGATGCCATGATATAAGGACAAGAGGTTCGATACATGATATCTATCTCGACCTTCATGTCCTTGTAGATAGCGAGCTGTCTACAGAAAAGGCCCACGGGATTGCTGACAATATAGAAAAAGAAATAAAAAAAAAATTTCCCTCGGTTGTGGATATCATTGTGCATATAGAACCTGATTCGGTAGAGCATTAAGGTAATCCCCCTCCATCCCCCTTTTCTAAAGGGGGATTTATTCCCCTCTTTCCTAAAGAGGGGTTAAGGGAGATTACAAATCAAAAAGGTGGTATTTCAAAGAATTGGCAGATACCGCTCTATCTCGTAAGGGAAAATCTTTATCCTGTAGTCATCCCATTCCACCTTCTTGCTGGTTATAAGCTGTTCGAAGATATGGTCACCGAGAGTTTCCCTCACGAGTTCACTATTTTCTGCATATTCTATGGCCCTATTAAGACTTCCAGGGAGAGTGTCTATATTATATTTTTTCCTGTCCTCCTCAGAAAGATGATAAACATCCATCTCGATGGGTTCAGGAAGCTGATAACCCTTCTCAATGCCTTTGAGTCCTGCCTGAAGCATACAGGCAAAGGCAAGATAAGGATTACAGGCAGGGTCCGGTGAGCGGAGTTCGATACGTGTTGCCTTCTCCTTGCCTGGCTTATAAAGGGGAACCCTCACAAGGGTGGATCTATTCCGTCTTGCCCAGCATATATAGACAGGGGCCTCATAACCAGGGACGAGTCTTTTGTAAGAATTAACCCACTGGTTCAGAACCAGGGTAATCTCTTTTATATGGGTAAGGAGGCCAGCGATATATTTCTTGGCAATATCCGAGAGAAAATATTGATCCTTCGCATCAAAAAAGGCATTCCTGTCACCTTCAAAAAGGGACTGATGTGTATGCATGCCACTTCCATTCTGGCCAAATATTGGCTTTGGCATAAAGGTGGCATAGACATTGTATTGTTTGGCCACCTCCTTCACAATTACTCTGTGGGTCATTACTGTATCAGCCATTGTTAAGGCATCTTCATACCTTAAATCTATCTCATGTTGTGAAAAGGCTACCTCGTGGTGGGAATATTCTACCTTTATGCCCATGGATTCAAGAGCGAGGATGGTATCTCTGCGAAGGTCTTCAGCGGCGTCCATAGGATAATCAAAATAACCACCTTCATCGAGTGTATCTGGATTCTTATCGGATTTAAAATAGAAGTATTCAAGCTCAGGACCGAGATAGAAGGTAAACCCCTTCTGCTTAGCCTTATCGAGGTTTACCTTAAGAATATGTCTCGGATCTCCCTTATAGGGAGAACCATCAGGTTCATAGATGTCGCAGAACATCCTCGCAACTGCTTTCTCCTTAGGCCTCCATGGAAGAACAGCAAAGGTGGTTGGGTCTGGCCTTGCTATCATGTCACTTTCATCAATCCTCGCAAATCCCTTGATGGATGAACCATCAAAGCCCATACCCTCATCAAAGGCAAATTCAAGTTCATCTACCGGAATCGCAAAACTCTTGAGCTGGCCATGAATGTCAGCAAACCAGAGCCTGATAAACTTCACATTATGCTTCTTTACTAGCTCCATTACATCCTTTTTGTCTTTTGGTTTCCACATTTTTTAAATCCTCCTCTAAATTAAATTCCAATAACCAAATTACAATAACCAAATAATAACAAATGATTCAATCACCAAGTTTGGATACTGGTAGTTTAATTTATTTGGTTATTTGGTGTCTGGTTATTGGTTATTGTTTGATTATTGGTGCTTGTAGCTTGGTTATTATCATAATATCACCCTTTTCTGAAAAATGCCTTATAAAAATTTATCGCCCTGCCTGTATATTCTCTGCAAATCTTTCCTGATTCCTCCATTATGTGTCCTGAATCGAGTTCAGGATCGGGGCCAATACTGACACCTTTCTCCCCCTCTTTTGTCGGCATACGGTTACCGTATAAAATTATAAACTGAATAAAAAATTCCTGTAAAGTCTTTCTTAGGTTGCATCTGAGATTCTTCGCTTCACTCAGAATGACATTTTATCTCGATTTATGACTTTTACAAGAAGCCTTATGTTATTATTAATGGGGGTAAACGCCCTGCCAACTCAACAGATCAGCCTTTAGAAGGTGGTGTATAGATATGGTGGCCAGTAGGTTTTATTTCTTAACAATGACAGCCCTTGTGCTGATTCTGGGGTATTTAAGTTATCAGATATTAAAGCCATTCTTATCTCCAATAGGATGGGCTATTGTCTTTTCCATAGTATTCTACCCGGTTTATGCCTTTATCCTGAGGTATATAAAATGGAGGTCTGTGGCATCTCTTATAACCCTCGGCATTATCCTTTTAATTATTTTTGGCCCCTTCTCGTATCTATCTTATTTACTTGTCAAAGAGCTGAAGGACTTATCAGAGTATATGGAAGGTGGAAGGCTTGAGGCCCTGAAAGATGTGCTATATCACCCGGGTATCAAAACTATAGTTGATAAGATACTATCCTTGCTTAATATTACCGAAGCCGAACTCAATAAGGCCATTGTAGATAATATCTCGCGATTGGGAAAGGAATTGGTTGGCAGAATTACAAGGGGAGTGGGTGATATTGGAACTGTATCATTAAACTTCATTTTCATGGCCTTCTCCACTTTTTTCCTTTTGAAGGATGGTCCTGAATTTCTGAAAAAGGTTCGTTATTATATGCCGCTGCCTTTTTCGGAGGAGCAGAAGGACAGACTTGGCACTCAGATAAGAGATATGATAATATCAACAATTTATGGTGGTGTCGCTGTTTCAATTACCCAGGGAGTTATAGGGGGAGTTGCCTTTTCTATCCTCGCTATCCCCTCTCCTGTTGCATGGGGGTTGGCTATTTCCATTGCTTCATTCGTGCCACTCCTCGGTGCATTTGCAGTGTGGGGGCCTGTAACTGTGTATTTATTTATACAGGGTGAGGTGTTGAAAGGAATAGCCCTTGCAATCGTGGGGACATTTGGGATAAGCTTGATAGACAATATTTTAAAACCCATCATAATAGGTGGCAGAACAAAGATGCCAATTCTTGTAATCTTCTTCAGTGTCCTGGGAGGGATAAAATTATTTGGATTAATAGGGCTCATAATGGGGCCACTGGTGCTGGCACTTTTTGTATCAGTTATTGAAATATTCAGAAGCATAGAAGGAGGATCGAATGCTTAACAGAACAGAATTGAGAGAAATTGCATCTATGGCTGGAAAAGGTTATTTTGTGAGTCTATATCTTAATGTTGACCCGATGTTCAAT
>JBFMAM010000036.1:0-9717 GCA_040755805.1 Nitrospirota bacterium | reverse complement strand
AGAGAGATAGAGGTTATAGGTCTTGACCCTACAAGTGGATTTTACCATCAGTTTGATTATGGCAGAGAGTCTCTTGCATGTGACCTTGTCGAGATTTACAGGACTGATGGTTGACAGGTTTGTATGGCAACTTTTCAGGGACAGGATGTTTGCTGTTAGAGATTTTGCTCGTGAAGATGAAAGACCGGGCTGCTATCTAAAAAAGGAAAGCAGGAAACGGTTTTATCCCCTTTATGAGGAATGGGCTAAGGACATCAGGTCGCACTTGGTTAATGAGGTAAGAACATTAGCTGTGAGGATTATGGATGGACAGGACATTATACCTGAATGAAAACAGAGGATTAAAGGTCTTCCGAGATGGTCCTTCTGTATGGGTAAAGGAAGGTGGAAGGGCAGGGAGAAGAATACCTGCAAGACTCGTAGGCAGAGTTGTCATCATAGGTAATCTTAGACTTGAGGCTGGAGTTATTACGCTTTTTACAGATAATGATATACCAGTTACTTTTATCAACAACAGGGGGGATGCAGTTGCTGTTGCTATTCCCTATAACCATCACTTGCCAAGGCATTACGAAGAGCAGAAGGTATTTCTTGAGGCAGAGGGAAATATAGATAGATACAAAAGCTGGTTATATGCTAAAAGAAAGGAAATACAGATTAATGTTATAAGACGGATTTCAAAAGGGGTTGCTGAATTATTTGCAGCAAAAGGATTCAGGGAAAAGGATTACCACCGGTTTATTGAAAGATTCAAGCCTTCTAAGGATGAGCAATGGAAAGTCGTATTTGGGGTAACCAGCAATCTATTCAGGGAAATGATCATCGGGAGTATAGTTAAGGCTGACCTTGACCCTCACTACGGAGTGCTGTACAGGCGACATAATTTTAGCCTTGCCCTTGATATATGCCATATCTTTGAGCCAGAAATTGACATACAGTGCATCCAGTTTTTAAAGATTGCAAGAGAATATGGGTACATGTTAAAAGGGCAGGCGGGCTGGTCTGTTTTAAAGGAAGGTATGAAGGACATCATCCATAGGTTTGAAAACAGAAGGAAGAAACTTCACGAAATGGTAGAAAAACTTATAGATGATATCTTTGAGTTGATGAGGGAACTGAGAAGATGAAGGCAAATTATCTCATTTGCTATGATATTACCGAGCCCAGGAGGTTGGCACGGGTCTATAAGTTTATAAAGGGCAGGGGTTTGCATATTCAGTATTCCGTATTCCATTGTTCTTTAACATGGCCAAATCTCATGGAACTCAAGGAAAAGCTAAACCGTTTGATTGATGAAGAAGAAGACGATATAAGAATTTATCCTTTGCCATGCGAGGAAAAGGTAATAGTTATGGGATGCGGTGACAGGGTGCCAGACGGAGTGGAGATTTTTATTGAGTGAAAATCTCCACTCTGTAATTCAAAATTCAAAATGAAACAAAGAAGACCTGATTAAAAAGGGATTGCGACCTGTAGATTGGAGGTTCAAGCCCATATTCACAGGCGCGGAAACAAAGAAGACCTGATTAAAAAGGGATTGCGACTTCTCGCCGACTGCATCTATCCTTCTTCTCGATACCTGAGAAACAAAGAAGACCTGATTAAAAAGGGATTGCGATGTAATCTTCTTCTGGAGCTTTGACCTTATTCCTTCTGGAAGCTTGCTGACCAATGATAATATATCAGGGAGGAATCAGGCCAATGCCAGCTTTGTCCCAGATGTAGATGGCTCTTACATAATCAGACTTACTGTCAGTGATGGTGACCTTACATCTAATGATGATGTAGTGATTATATCTACTACCCCAAATGTGCCCCAAATGCCAACGCTGGAACTGATGTTACCATTAATTTATGTCAAACTGCTATCCTTGATGGCTCAGCAAGCAACGACCCGGACAATGGGCCAATGACTCTTAGCTATAGCTGGCGGTTTGTGGCATTACCTACAGGAAGTCAGCTTAACAATGATGATATTTCAGGTTCAGATACCATATCTCCTTCCTTTAAACCTGATGTAGTAGGGACATATGTATTGGAGCTTATGGTGAGTGACGGCCTTGATTTAGGTTTTGATAATGTGGCAGTGACCGTGGCGAGGGTCAGGGGCGATCTTGATGGCGATTGTGATGTGGACAATGATGATTTGAATATTCTCCTTTCATATAGAAATCAACCTGCGAGTGCATGCCCTAAGTGCGACTTAGACGGTGATGGAATAATTACAGTACTTGATGCAAGGAAGTTGGTGCTTCTCTGCACCAGGCCAAGGTGTGCAACCCAGTGATTGAGAAGCAGGAAGTGAAAGTAAAGTAGTTTTCATTTAAAAATCTCCCCTGTTTCTTTATACCATAGCAACAGATCAAGGTGAGAAATTGGTATGTCTATCTGCCTTGCAAACTCTGCCATTTTTTTCTCTATCTGCAGATATTTTGCTCTGCTTATAGATTCTGGAATCTGTTCTATTATACCGATCTGCTTTAAATTCTTAAGTATATGTCTGTCAAGGATAGCGATCTTTTCTCCAAACCCTATATTCCTTAAGAAATGACTTGCCTCTTTATAACCAAGACCATTTATGTTCTGAACTAACCATCCTCTACATTTGTAAACCTCGTTAGAAAGCTCGGATGGGGCTTTCTTTCTAACGGGATTAAATTGGCTAAGAGCAGGTTTAATGCAAATTCTCCCATTGTTTGTGAAGAATTTTCTTGCACTCACAATATACCTTGCTTTTTTGTTTCTAAATCTAACACCAGATAATTCTTTCTCAATTTGTTCAGCATCTCCTTTTAGCAATAAGCCTTTTTCTTTTAAACTTTCTATAGAGCCCCAGCAAATCTTCGCTTTAGATTGTGGTGTAAGAATACAGAAGGCTAACTCGTCAAATATCTCCTCATCATTTCCATCCGACCAGAGCTTCTCAAACTCTTTTAATCTTGAGCATATCCCGTCCCTTTTTAAACTATATGTCCTTTTTATTTGGTCAACCTTTTGTGACAGGTCAGGAGACCTGTCACTACCCATATGGGTAGCATCGGGTCTCCTGACCCAATTTTTATTCTCCTTTGTGAGTCTAAGGCTCATGAAGGTTTCACTCTTTTCTCTTTAACCTGTTATAAACTTCTTCTCCTGCACATTCTCTGGCATATTTACACCACTGTATGCACGATTCTAAATCATTATATATAGTAAATCCGCAATTCCTGCAATCTACCTTAATATCGTCAGAGAAGATCTCCACTTCTTCACCACACTCGGGACATTTTTTAATTTTAAGCGTAGGAGTTCGTATATTGGCTGCTCCTGGACATTTATCAAACATTTTGCTCATTTCTTAACCTAACCGTTGCAAAACTTGTTTATTATACAGAAGGCAGATATGCTGAAAAAGGCCTGCCAGCGACTCCTTAAAGCCCTTCAGCATGGCCAGCCAGCCTTCTTTTAAAATGCACTTACCATTAGTGCTGCAGTCATGTGAATTATAATGAAATCCTGTCGCTTTGCAGGAGTTTTTCAGCATATTTGCCTTACTATTTCTGCAACATTAAGTTTATGATATATCAGCAGGTGAAAATATTGTCTCGTCCCTGAATGATTTTATCAGATATACAGCCTTCATCATCTCCTCGTCTGTAACATTCATCATTGCAGCATCCAGCCCTGCACCAGCAAGATAGCAGAGAAATGCTGAATTTATTCGGGGTTTTAACTTTTTGGGTAATCCTGTTGATATATTTGTAATCCATGTAATTGTATTTATTTGAGGTTCAACCATCTCTTTAAGAACTATTATACATTCGCGCGTATTGAGCAGATGCTCTTGCCCCATACCTCCGGTCATATGCACAACCGATGGGTCTGCAAACAATCTTCCGTTAGGTATGTCTGCAGCGTTTGCCTTTTCTATAAGGTCTTCAAGTATCATGACTTTGGCCTCGAGGGTTGTTGGCACTGTTCCCTTTAACGCCCTGAGTATAAGGCTTGCTTTAAATCTGTTAACAAGGGAGAGTATTTCATCAGAATTTTTCTCATCAGCAGATAGGTAATTTATCAGAGGAGATTCTTTGCATAGTGTAAGCGCCTTCTTAAGTGCCTCTACATTTCTTGAATCAAGACAGAGTGGGAGATCTGTTACCTCCTGAACAACCTCAGCTACCATTGGCAGTGTATTTTCATCCCCGATGCTGTCAAGGGAACACTGAACATTGATTAAATCCGCTCCTTTTTCAACAAGCTCTTCTGCCAATGTTCCAATGGCCTTTCTGTCACGATTTTTCACTGCCTCCATATAAACCCTATTCCTTATGTTAAGATTTTCCGCAATTACAAGCATGAAATCCTCCTTATAGATTAAGTTGCCTTATGACGAATTTTTGTCAAGTGCTCTCCAACTCCAGATAACCAAGCACCAATTGACCAAACAGTTTGGAACTTGGAATTTGGTTATTGGGTATTTTAGCTTAATCCAATAAGCCTCTTAAATTCACTATATGACCGCTTCTCTACCTCTTCGTGAAGACTTCTACCATGTGCATCCATCGTTACCAATGCTGGAAATTCTTCGACATCAAATACCCACATGGCCTCAGTCATACCGAACTCCTCAAGCTTCCAGACATCAACCACCCTCCTTACCCTATCTGCAAGGTAAACAGCAGCACCGCCTATGGTATGCAGGTATACACATCCATTTTCTTTAAGGGCATTCAGTGTTTGTCTGCCCATACCCCCTTTCCCCATTACGCCACTTATTCCATATTCTGATATTATCTGATACTCGTAAATCTCAACCCGCATACTCGTTGTGGGGCCTCCAGCAATAAGCTTGAACCCCTCTTCAGTCTTTCTTACTATAGGGCCACAGTGGTAGAGGATTGAACCTCTGAGATTGAACGGTATCTGTTCTTCTCCAGGTTTTTCACTAAATAAAAATTTATGCACCCTGTCCCTGCCTGTTATAAGCTGCCCATTTATTAAGACCATATCTCCGACATTCAATTTTAGGACATCGTCTTTCGTTAGTGGCAGGTTAATTGTCTTTATCTTCTCAACTTTTAACTTTAAACTTTTAACTTTTAACTTTTTTTCTGCCATGTCAACCTTGCCCTTCTATTTGCCCAGCAGCAGACAGAGACATCAACAAAATATGATGCTGGGTGTCTATGATTTACCCCGATCTTTACTCCGATAGCAGTTGTTTTACCACCGAGGCCGAGCGGACCTATTCCAAGCTGGTTTATATCATTAAGGATTCTATCTTCAAGCCCTGATAGAACCTCGTATTTGTTTATATCTTCAAGATCTCGCATGATCTGCTCCTTAGCAAGCCTTGTCACCTGGTCCTTTGAAGCACCTATCCCTACCCCGATAATATATGGTGGACATCCTTTCCCCTGTGCCTTATATATTGTGTCAAGCACACATTTTCTTACACCATCAAGATCTCTCTCTGCTTTCAGTTCCTCCATCGGCAGTTTATAAGTCTGACCTGCATTTTCACATCCTGAACCTTTTAGCATAAGGTCTATTATAAGAGTACCATCCCTGGTCTCTTCAAAATATATGACGGGGAAGCCTGTACCGGTATTGTCTCCTGAATTTCTACCTGTCAGGATATCAACGGAATTTGCCCTCAAAGGGACATTTTCTGTAGCAATTCGTGTTGCCTCGATAATTGCGTCCTTCAATTCAAGCTGGCTGAGACCAACAGGTATCTTTATAAAGAATACGGGTACACCTGTATCCTGGCATATCGGCCTTTCGGTTTCCCTTGCAGCCCTTACGTTCTCGAAGATTGCTGATAGTACAGCTTTAGCATTTGACCCTTCATCCTCTACTGTATATGCATACCGTAACGTATCCTCGACATCAGGAGGCAATGATGTTGCAGCCTTCTTGTAAAGCTCAACTATTTTATCACGAAGTTCCAGCATTATTTGAATACTGTAGTTTACCGTGAAAATGTATTAATGTGAATACCCTAAACACCCAACTATTGCGGAGAGCTGAAGGCTGAATAGGAGGAGACCTCAGAATAAAATATTGTTTCAGTTGAAGCCATCTCGCAGATCAGACTCGAACCAATCAGTAAGATTTTGCTACCTTACCGGAAAGATAGATATATCTATATTCTATGGGCCTTGCCCTTTCAAGCCTCCTTGTCAGAGGGTTAACTGCAAATTCAAGTAATTCTAGAGTGGTATATCCGATTAATGGCTGTTTATCGTCTTCGGATACAGAGACGAGCACAGGTCTTCGCACACCCTCTATTTCGAGTTGTGCAAGCCCAAGCCTTCTTCTCACCAGCCTTTTGTCTGCCAGTTCAACTTCTGTTTCATACTCGAGTTGAAGCCCGATGTCTTCTGCTACCTCTTTTGGTATTTTCGTATATGTAGCGCCGGTATCTACTAACGTATCTAATTCTCGTACACCTTTTGGTCCATATATCCTTAGTCGAACAAATGTCTCGCCCATCTCACTTTTTCTTTTCCATCTTTCTGGTATGATCTTTGTTAATCATAATACATCAATCTTTTGAAAATCAAACATGAAGGTCAGGTCGAATGATAGAAATTAGAATTTTTAACTAAATTTGTGATAGATTATTTAAAAATTTCAGTAGAAGGAAGGTTTTGAGAAATGCTCAGGAAAAAAGAAAGGTATGTCGTTGCTGTTGTGGGGGCAACAGGGGCGGTTGGTAACGAGATGGTGAGGACGCTCGAGGAAAGAGACTTCCCCGTAGAAAGGCTCAGACTCTTTGCATCAGAGCGCTCTGAAGGGAAGACTATGGAGTTCAGGGATATGGAGATTCCTGTAGAAACCCTGAATGACAATTCCTTCGAAGGTATCGATATCGCCCTTTTTTCAGCAGGTGCAGAAAGGTCAAAGATTTGGGCACCAGTGGCCACTAAGTCCGGCTGTGTTGTTGTGGATAATTCGAGCCAGTGGAGGATGGATCCCAAAGTCCCTCTCGTAGTGCCTGAGGTCAACCCCGATGATTTAAAATGGCATAAGGGTATAATTGCAAATCCGAACTGCTCAACAATACAGATGGTAGTTGTATTGAAACCAATACATGATGTAGCAAAGATAAAAAGGGTTGTTGTAACAACCTTTCAGTCTGTCTCAGGGACTGGTCAGAAGGCTATGGACGAACTATTACAGCAGACAACTGACCTGTTAAACTTCAGAGAGATTAAATGCAACGTCTATCCTCACCAGATAGCATTTAATGTCCTTCCACATATAGATAAGTTTCTTGAAAACGGCTATACAAAGGAAGAGATAAAGATGGTGAATGAGACGAGGAAGATTCTTGGAGATGATTCGATAAGGATAACGGCAACAACAGTGAGGGTTCCGGTATTCAGAGGCCATTCAGAGAGTGTGAATATAGAGACAGAGAAGAAACTTACTGCCAATGAAGTTAGGGCGATTCTATCAGAGGCCCACGGTATAGTTGTATTTGATACCCCGCATAAGAATGTCTATCCCCTTCCCGTGGATGTAGCTGGAAGGGATGAGACATATGTGGGAAGGATAAGAGAGGACGAATCCATAGAAAATGGTATCAATATGTGGATAGTTGCAGACAATCTCAGGAAGGGCGCTGCCCTAAATGCGGTGCAGATAGCGGAAAAGCTGATTGAAAGGGCGTAGTGGTTAATAAATAGGTTACGGTAACGTCTGAAGGTTACGAGGCCCGTATCGGTAACGATTATGGGTAACGCTTTTACGAATAACTTAACCGACAAACGAAACGGGCATCGTGACCGTTAGACGAATACTCTACTAAAAATAGCTTATGCAAAGTGTTGACTATATCATAAGTGCCGATTATGTCCTTCCCATGGATGAAAGGCTTACAGTTATTAAGGATGGTGCCATTGCTATAAAAGGCACTAAGATCGTCGAGGTTGGAACCTATGAAGAGATTTTTAAGAAATATACCTCGGAAACCATTGTCAATGGAGAAGGGAAAGCAGTACTTCCAGGACTGATTAATACCCATACACATGCAGCAATGGTTTATTTCAGGGGTATAGCTGATGACCTGCCTTTAAGAGAGTGGCTCGAAAATCATATATGGCCAGCAGAGAATAGATGGCTTGGCCCTGAATTCATCTCAGATGCAGTCGAACTTGCCTGTATCGAGATGCTCAAGGGAGGGGTCACAACTTATAATGATATGTACTTCTACGAGGATGCGGCGGCTGAGGCTACAAAGAGTATGGGTATGAGGGCTGTCTTGGGTGTTGGTATTCTGGATTTCCCGACAAAATCTGCCAGTACTATAGATGAGTACTTTGCCAATGCAGAGTCCTTTATAAAGGACTGGAAGGGCGACAATTTGATAACTCCCTGTATCGCCCCTCATGCACTATATACATGCGGACCTGAGACATTAAAGAGGGCAAGGCATGTTGCTGATACTTATGATATCCCTATTCACATACATCTTTCCGAAACTAAGTGGGAGGCGGAGGAGATTAGAAACAGATACAGCATGACGCCTGTGGAATATCTTGACAGCCTCGGCTTTCTTGATAAGAGGGTGCTCGCTGCTCATTGTGTCTGGCTGACGGATCATGAGATTGAGATACTTGCTCAAAAAGGAGTTGGCGTTTCTCACTGTATCGAGAGCAACCTCAAACTCTCTTCGGGAATCGCACCCGTGGTCAGCATGTTGAAGGCTGGAGTGAAGGTAACATTTGGCACGGATGGTGCTGCAAGCAATAATGATTTAAATATCCTGAGCGAGATGTCCACAGCCGCAAAGCTTCACAAGGCTGTATCTGAAGACCCAACCGCCCTTGATGCGAAAACAGCCCTTCTGATGGCAACAAGATGGGGAGCCGAGGTTCTGGGTCTTGGAAGGGTTACAGGAAGTCTTGAGCAGGGTAAGGCTGCAGACCTTATTATGGCTAATCTTAAAAAACCGCATCTTACACCTATATACAATATCTACTCCCACATAGTTTATTCGATGAGGCCATCAGATGTGGAGACAGTAATGGTCGATGGGAAGGTAGTAGTTAACGATGGAAAACTCTCGACTGCCGATGAGCCAGAGATTCTTTATAAGGCAAAAAAATGGTGCGAGAAGATAAGTGGTTGTGAGTCTTAAGCATCTCATCTTTTCTTATAAAACCTGCAGCCACACCGATTATTCTTAGGCGTTTTATCTTGGTATCGTGAAGAGAATGCCTCATAACCGATAAACTCCTCCTCTGAAATAAGGGAATTCCCCTTCTTCTTTCGTTTCAATTTCAGTATAAGACCTTTAAAATTCGCAAAGATATGCAATATTCGTATCATATTACTCTATCTATCACAGCCTTTTCATAAAAGTCTCATTGTTTTTTATTCTTTTTAATACCTATACCCTTCAAAAGCATTTTCTATGCCAATAACATCCATTTACAACCTATTGATTTTCAAGAGAAAAAAGAATTTCAGTTGGATAGATTGAGAGACGATGACGAATTTTGTCATTCCCTTTCCCTTTCTTGACAAAGTTGCCTGAATAAAATAAGAATAGATAGTTTTTAAAAATGTGAAAAATACTTTAACTATAACCTTATGTCGGTAATGTCAAAAGTTTTATGAAAAAGAGAGGAAAATATGAAACCACAGAGGGCACAGAGGTTTTCTCAGTGTTCTCTAAAAAGATGCATGTTTTCTAATAGTGTTAATCCGCCTTAGGCGGATTAA
>JBFMAM010000035.1:0-9882 GCA_040755805.1 Nitrospirota bacterium | reverse complement strand
GGATGCCTGAACCAGTAGTTGATAAAACCCTTTTCTTCAGGGCTCATCTTCATGTCACGGGTTGCCTCAGCTACCATCGGTGCAGAAAAATATGCACCCCCAACTGAAGGAAGTAGTCCTATCAGGAGAGGCATGCTCATGGCGACCATTTTTCTGTTTTTAAATATCGCCTTTACAGCACTCATCATCTGTGTGAGGACAGCATGTTCTCTGAGTATCAGCTCAAAGATTCTAATAAAGGATAGAGCGAGGATTAGTTTGATGGTCACATTATTCAGGGCAGCACCTTTACATGCCTTCCATATAGAGACAAATGACATCCTATAAAGCAGGAACAACAGAGATGTAGCAATCAGCATTACATGGCCGATATTCAGTTTCTTCCTCAGTAGAAGTAATATTAGTGCGAAGATAAGAGATATCTTCAATAAATCGGCCATTCGACATTTTAGCACATATCTTTGTCACTGTCGTTCCCGACACACCTGTGTTGTAAAAAGAATACACATTTATAATAACCAAATACCCATAACCAATAAATACTCGTCTATTAAATACTCGTCTATTGGTTATGGTAACGAAGCCCGTTTTGTCTGTCGGTTAAGTCATTCGTAAAAGACGTAACCCAAAAACGTTTTACGATACGAGCTTCGTAACCGTTTAACGCATACCATACCCTCCAACTCTAATAACCTAATAAAAATAAGAATAAAGATATTTGGTTATCGTGATTTGGTTATTGGTATTTAACATGAATTACGCAAGGTCATTTATAGAACCGCCTTGTCTGTCATGCTGAACTTTGTTTCAGCACCTCTTAATTGTTTCCATATTTGAGACCCTGAAACAAGTTCAGAGTGACCTTTAGATGATATTATTGTTTGATTTGGTTTAACCAGTTATTTGGGTATTTTAGCTTAATCTACATATTCCACATTCTGGCCCGTTTTTTGCTTACGTACGAGTACTATATAGAAAGGCAAAATTTCCTTGACAAAGCTGCATGAGTAATGATATAAATCTTGCGAAGAATGAAAGTATATGATGAAGTAAACCCCGCACCCTACTTTCGCGGGTGGGGCTTTCTGGGTGCGGGGTAAATATTGAGAAGTTTGGACTTACTTGATATGTAAGTATGGCCTTCATTGGAGGCTGAGACCTTTTGAGGGGAGGTGATGAAAGAGAAAATAGTCAACAGTCAATAGTCAGCAGTCAATGGTTGAAAGACTAAAGACAGCGAGGTATCCGCCAATGGCGGATAGAATCTTCAAAAATTGGGAGTTGGGAATTAGCAGTTGACAATATTTGATTTACTGCTAATGACTAGTGACTAACAAAAGAAAAGGAGGGTTAACAATTGAGAAAATATTTAGTGGTAATTTTAAGTTTGTTTCTTGTTTTAGGCTTTGCAGTCTTAGCATCTGCACAGGATAAGCCTGAGGTAAAGCTCGGCGGCCTGATACTTATAAGGGGATGGTATTTTGATAATGTTACGCCTGGTACAGCAGCAGTACCCGGTGATGTAGAAACCGAAGCAGACTACTCTTCAACCGTAAGGCTCAGCCTTGATGCAAAGGTGGCTGACAATGTCCAGGGCTTTATGGAGCTCGAGAATTCTATAGGAGAGGGTATAGGTCAAGCTGACGCAACAAATCAATATAGTGGGCTATACTTCTGGGGTTCTAATGATTATAATGCAAAACCACCGTCAGTCCTCTTTTTCCGCCAGTTATGGATACAGTATACTGGCTCAGGACTTTTAGGTGTCCCTGCAGGTGTAAAGGTTGGGCATCAGCTTCTTTCACTCGGTGAAAAACAGTTCCTTAACCACGAGAGGTTTGGCGATGATGCAATCCTCTTATTCATGAATCCGACAAAAGAATCCCTTGTAGGGCTCGTTACAGCAAAACTTGTAGAAGGAACGAGAAATAATGCACAGGATGACATTGATGCTTATGCTATCCTTGGGACCTATAAGCTCGACAAAGATATTACAGTCGGGGCAAATCTTACGTTCATAAATAATGCTGATTGTGATTTAAGTTTCCAGAACCTCGGCCTCCATGCAAATACTAAAATTGCTGACCTCGCCCTTACAGGAGAGATTGATTATCAGTTCGGTAGCGTTGGCAGCGCACCAGAAGTAGACTTTGGTGGCTATGGAATCTTTGTGAAAGGTAGTTACAAGATTGACCCATTAACTATCAGGGCATCTGTTGCATATGGTAGCGGTGATGATAGTGCCAATGATGATAAAAACGAGGAATTCCAGACCACTTTAGGACGGGATAACATAAGTCCGTATGCAAGACTTGTACACTATACCCAGATTTATGAACGCACAACAAGATCAGCAGTGCCTGCTCTTGCAACTGCGACCGCCACGACTAAGGCTTATAGCCAGGGCCAGGTACTTACACTTGGTAATACCAGAACCACAGGTATTGCCAATACTACCTATTTCAATATTGGCGTGGATGTATCTCCTGTAAAAGACCTGAGTCTCTCTCTCGATGGCTATTACCTCACGGCAACAGAGAAATGGCAGACTGGCCAAGACGATGCTATAGGTACAGAGTTTGACTTCAGAGGCTCATATAAGCTTGCAAAGAATCTAACTTACTTTATAGAGGCAGGCATCTTTAGTCCAGGCGACTACTATACTACTGGTACCACAAAACTTGGGACCGATGATTCAGTTACACAGGTAGTTCACGGCCTTAGCCTCACATTCTAACACTTCGGCCATTCGACGAGCTCATGGCTCAGTGCTTTAATCCCCCCGTTCCCCCCTTTACTAAAGGGGGGCAAAGGGGGATGAAGTAATGATTCAAGGCGGTTGCCGAAAGGCAACCGCCTTTTTTGTTTACAATCTAAAGTATTTTTGTTAATCTTTTATTGTCACGGTCAGGAGAAGACAAATGCCAACATTCGAAATAGAAGAAAGGGTTGCAAGGCTTGAGGGAAGGATTGATGAGCACTCTAAGTTCTTCGAGTCAATAAGTGTAAAGCTTACCCTTATGGATGATAAGGGAGATAGGGACAGGGAAGAGCTCGAAAAAAGGATAGATAGGAACAGGGAAGAGCTCGAAAAAAAGATAGATACCGCCAGGCGCGATCTTGAACAAAAAATGGAGAGACTTGACAGAAAAATGGATACGAATTTTCGCTGGATAGTCGGTATTCAGATAACCACATGGATAACGGTTCTTCTTGCAATACTCTTTAAATAGCTTTTTGTTTTGCGCCTTTATTAAGCTTCTCACGAGACTGGATCAAATTATGCACATGCTTACCGAACTTCAAAAGTAATACCCTCCGATTTATCCTTTATAACCCACAACAGAAATGCCTGCCTCGTTAGACCGTTCAATAATCTTGTCCCTGTCAAGCATGATACAATTTCTGGCTTCAACAGCTAAGACCCTTGCACCTGCCTCAACCATTGTCTTTAATGTATTTAAGCCCACGACAGGTATATCAAATCTCATATCCTGACGGGGTTTGCTAACCTTTACGACCACAGCCCCTTCGCCTGCAAGCCTCCCTCCCCTCTTTATCGCCTCGTCTGTTCCCTCGATGGCTTCTACAGCCATTACAGCCTGATTTTTAATCACAACTGTCTGTCCTATGTCCAGCCTGCCGATCTCCTTCGCAATCCTCCAGCCGAATGCAATATCTTTCCACTCGTCTCCAGTAGGGCTTTCTTCTGTAAGTACGCCCTCGGGTGTGAGGAGGCCCGAGCTGAAGGAAGTTATGTCGAGGAGATTAATGCCTTCTTTTTCGATCTCTTTTACAATAGCCAGTAAGATTGAGTCATCACTTCTATCCCTCAAGGAAAACATGAGCTTTACAGCCCTCAGGTCAGGTGTGATTTTGCTTTTATAGAGTAGTGATTTCGGTACTTTACCGGCCATAATCGCTTCTTTCATGTCATATTCTTTCAGAGAATCGATAATCTCTCCGAGTTTACCAACATCAACCCATTTTATCTCATCCACATATGAAGAGAGTGTTCTGTCAGCAAGGGGATCGAGTGCAATGGCAATAACTGAGTATCCTTTTGCCTTTGCCTCTGCTGCGATAATCTTCGGTAGCTCTCCTGTTCCGGCAATCAGACCGAGTTTCTTCATCAATTATTCACCTGATGCACGATACACGATGCAGCATACATGATGCAGAACAAATCCCCCCATCCCCCCTTTACTAAAGGGGGGCAAGGGGGGATTACTAAAGAATCATGCATCATGAATCGTGCATCCTGCAACAATTTTTACCTGCAGATGCCTCTCTTATTCTTCTGTATAAACTCGATAAGATGCTTTATCTCATCTGTGTATGGAAGATCTTCCTGTATTTTTTTAATCGCATCTTTCAATGTTCTTTTCTCTCTGAAAAGTATCTTGTATGCCTTTTTGAGTTCATTTATTGTTGAGTCAGAGAAGCCATGACGCTTGAGCCCTATAGTATTAAGGCCGAAGAGTCTTGCCCTTGCCCCTGAGGCTATCGTATAGGGTGGTATATCCTGTCCTACTCCACTGAAACCACCAACCATTGTATAGGCCCCGATCCTTGTAAACTGGTGTACTGCAACAAGTCCGCCTATTACAGCGTAGTCTTCTACAACTACATGGCCTCCAAGGGTTGCAGCATTTGCCATTATTATGTTGCTACCTATCTTACAGTCATGGGCTATATGAACATAGGCCATGAGAAAATTTTTGTCTCCGATTGTAGTTACACCGTCTCCACCAACAGATGCCTTGTGTATTGTTATGTATTCCCGTACGATATTATTGTTACCTATTTTTATGCCTGTTTTTTCTCCTTTGTATTTCAGATCCTGTGGTGGTAGCCCGATAGTCGTGAATGGATATATTACGCAGTTTTCACCTACCTCTGTGTTACTTTCTATGATTATATTTGAAATAAGTTTTGAGCCTTTCTTTATGTGGGCGCCTTCTCTAATAATACAGAAGGGCCCGATAGAGACCCCTTCGTCTATTTCTGCTTTTGGGTCTATGATTGTTGTTTGGTGAATTTCACTTTTCACTTTTCACTTCTCACTTTCTATATCTCTCTGTCTGTGACCATAGCGGTAAACTCAGCTTCTGCAGCAACCTTTTCTTCAACAACTGCATTGCCAGAAAACTTCCATACATTCCCTCTATGCTGCAGGATTTTTATCTCTAATCTAAGCTGGTCTCCAGGGATAACAGGTCTTCTGAATTTTGCCTTCTCTATACTCATGAAATAAACAGATCTGCCACCGCTCTCCCCTGAAGAGAAGGCCAGTACGCCTGCTACCTGTGCCATCGCCTCTATTATCAATACACCAGGCATTATAGGATGCCCCGGGAAGTGTCCCTGAAAAAACTCTTCATTAATCGTCACATTTTTTATCCCGACAGCCTTTATCCCTGGTTCTATCTCGATAATCCTGTCTACTAATAAAAAGGGATATCTGTGTGGTAAAAGTTTTTGTATCTCTTTTATATTCATCATTCAGGATTCCTCCTTTCGAGCTCCTTTATCCTTTCTTCGAGTTCCTTTATCTTTTTGTAAAGTTCTGGCAGTTTTGCGAATATGGCCTGGGCCTTTAACCAATCTCTGTGAGAAATAGCAGGTGTGCCAGAATAAGCTCCTTTTTTAACATGCCCCATGATGCCTGACTGGGCACCAACCATGGTCTCAGATTCTATCTTCGCATGATCCGTAATTCCAACCTGACCGGCTAAGGTAACAAAATCACCTATCTCCGTGCTACCTCCGATTCCGACCTGGGCAATAATAATAGAGTTCTCACCGATTTTGACGTTATGTGCTATCTGGACAAGGTTATCTATTTTTGTGCCTCTGCCTATTATTGTGTTTCCTGTTGTTGCCCTGTCAACAGAGACATTGGAACCTATCTCTACATCATCCTCAATGATAACACCTCCTACCTGAGGAATCTTATAATGTCTGCCTTCCCCAAATACATAACCAAAACCATCAGAGCCTATTACTGAGCCAGAATGTATTATAACCCTGTTGCCGATCTTTACATTCTCCCTTAGGGTCACATTGGGATAGATAATGCACTGTTCTCCTATGGTGGTATTTTCTCCAACAAAGACATATGGATAAATAACAGTCCTGTCGCCGATAGAAACACCATCCGATATATAAGAGAACGGAAAGATTGAGACATCATCCCCTATCTTCGCCTTATCAGATACAATAGCATCCTTACTTATCCCGGTAGGTTCTTGTGGTTTTATATAGAAATGTTCGAGTAGTTTTGCAAAGGCAAGATACGGGTTTGATACTTTAAGTTGTGCTATTCCTACATCAGCTATTGGTTCTTTTACAATTACACATGACGCCCTGCATCCTGAAAGGTCTTTTATATACCTCTCTGCTGAGACAAATGTAATATCTCCCTCTTTTGCTTCCTTTATGCCTGATACCCCTGTAATTTCGATATCATCCGCCTCAGGCGGACCGATTATTTCCCCGTTAAAAAGGGATGCAATTTCTTTGAGTTTCACCCCGCACCACCTCTTTTCATGACTCTATCTGTAATGTCCATGCCTTTATCCCGTACCTTTCACGAATACACCGCAGCAAATAAATCCTTTCGGCGGGGTCGAATACCCCACTGAAAGGGGCGGGATTTATTCGTGGTGCGGGGTTCACTACTTTTTCGGTTTGACCTTTGACTCGTTATATTTTTTTATGACCATATCTGTAATGTCTATGCCTTTATTTAAGTAAAGGATCATGCCTCCAGCACTTTCGATGACGAGGGTGTATACTTCTTCCTCTCCGATCTTCTCTACTATTTCGCGAATCTCTTTTATTATCGCATCCGTTAGTTCTAACTCTTTCCTTTTGACTTCGGCCTGTGAATCCTGGACAAGCCGCTGGTATTCTCTGAGCAATTTTTCGATCTCCTCTTCTTTGCTTTTCTTTGCCTCTGCAGAAAGTACAGATGCCTGTTTTTCCAGATCACCTTTTTGCTTTTCTATGGATCTGCCCTTTTCGTCAAGAATAGACTGTTTCGATTTTATTAATGATTCGAGGTCAGATTTTGCCTTCTTTCCTGCCTCGGATTCATTCAGGACCTTCTGGAAGTCCACACACCCTATCTTTATGGTATCAGCCGCGAATGAGGGAACCGAGAAGATAAATACAAATATAGATAGCAGCAGTAATATTTTGTTCTGAAAATCCCCCCTCCCCCCCTTTGGTAAAGGGGGGTAAGGGGGGATTATGTTCATTGTTCTTTGTGTCGCTATGTGGCATGTTCGTTTCATTTTTCCTCCTTCCCTAAAAGAATGTTCCGAATGTGAATTCAAACCTGCTCCTGTCTTCTCCTGGTCTTCTATCAAGATTATAACCCCATTCAAGCCTTATTGGTCCAATAGGCGAAATCCATCTCACACCTGCTCCGGTAGTATACCTGAGACTACCAAATTTTTTAAATGATTCATAGGCATTTCCTGCATCAAAAAATAACACGCCTTTTAGCCTTACTTCACTAACGAGGGGGAAGATATATTCTGTATTGAAGATTAGTTCTTCTGTACCGCCTATTACATCTCCTGTTTGTTCATCCTTTGGTCCTGCCTCACCAAATCCTAATCCCCTTATAGTATATATGCCGCCCACATAAAATCTTTCGTATAATGGTAGTTCCTTACCCCAGATACCTGTAGCATATCCAAACCTGCCTCTCAGCATGACAGTTGAACTTCCGAGCGGGAAATACCAGGCAGAGTCAACCCCACTCTTTATAAAGTAGTTAGTTCCTCCAATGCCTGCATATGTGAGGTAGAAGGAATTTCTCGAACCCCTCGATGGGTCGAGGTAATTGTCTCGCGAGTCCCTTACTATAGAAGGGGTGAGACTGCTGGTTATCCTTGTGCCTTCCTGCTCTTTTATTATGGTTGGGGCATCTTCAGCTACATTAAATATCGTTGCATTCTCAAGGTTATATGCTATATCACCCCTCCAGTATTCTGAAAAACTCTTACCGAGTGAAACCCCGAATCCTGTTGCCTTTTTTTCGTAGTCAATATATTCTCTTGTTGTCCTGTAAATACTTGTAGAAAACGAGATTGGCTTATCCATGAACCAAGGTTCTCTGAAAGAGATCTCATAAAATGTGCTTCTTCCACCGACTTCCCCTCTGATTTTTATAAACTGCCCTTTACCAAAGAGATTGCCCTGTGTTAGATCAACCATTGCAATAAACTTGTCAATAGAGCTATAACCTCCTCCAACACTTAAAAAGCCTGTCGGTCTTTCCTTTACCTTGATATCGATGTCTAATAGTTTTTCCTCGAGGCGTGGTTTCGGGATTAACTCTACTGTCTCGAAAAAGTTAAGGTTATAGAGCCTTTCATAGCTTCTTTTCAACAGAGCGCTGTTAAAGATATCGCCTTCATCAAGCCTTACCTCTCTCCTTATAACTTTATCTCTGGTTTTAGTGTTCCCTGAAATCTCTATCCTGCCTATCCTGTATCTATCACCCTCATCAATCTTCAGAAGTACCTTTACAAGTTTTTTGCTCTCATCAGGTATTAGATCAGGTGTGATAGTTATAATCGCATACCCATTTTCTGAATACAGTTCAGATATTGAAAGGAGATCCTTTCTGAGGTTTTCTTTACTGAACGGGGTATCAGGTGTAAGTGTAATCCTTTTCTTTATTACACCATCAGCAAAGACCTTATTGCCAGAGAATTCTATAGAGGAGATTTTAAACTGGTCACCTTCTGAAATCGGTATTTTTATTATCATTCCTTCTTTATCGTCTGTGAGTTGAACCACTGGTTCTCCTATCGCTACCTTAATAAACCCATTATTAAAATAAAGGTCCCTTATCTTTTCGATATCCGACTCCATACGGTCTTTTTTATAATAGCCGGAGGAAGTAATAAACGAGAAAAGCCACCGCTCCTTGGTATCCATAGTCTTTTTTATCCTGTTTGTGGAGATAGCCTTATTCCCCTCTATATTTATCTTGTTTATCTTTACCTTTGAACCTTCCTCTATATGGTAAGTCAGGCTGACCTCATCAGTATTTATCCTTTTAATAATAGGTACTATACTTGACAGCCAGTATCCCTCCTCTTCATAAAATGTCCTGAGCCTGCTTGTGTTGTCCTGTATCAGGACTGCATCAGCAATCGCGCCAGTTGTTATAGTAAGCCTTTCCCTTAACTTAGAATCGTCAAACTCCTTGTTGCCCTGAAATTCGATTTTTACAATAGTTGGTTTTTCTTTCACAATGTATATCAGCCTTATACCGCCCTCAAATGGTTCAATCTCGGCTCTGACATCATCGAAATACCCCATCTTGAAAATGTTTTTAATGTCTTCATTTGTTTTATCCAGAGATATTGGTTCGCCTAATCTCTGGGTAATCTTAGGCTTTATTGCACTTTCCTCAATCCTTTTGGGCCCCTTGATCTCTATTGATTTGACAATAGGTAGCTCCTGGGCATATGCAGGAATACAATTAACCACAGAGAACACCGAGGAATATATTGATAAAAAAAGAAAAATGAATAGCAATAGCAATCTAGTTTTATGTATCTTCGCCTCCCACAGTTTAAATTTTAAAATTGAGACTGCTAAAAAAAGTATATTTTTGTCACCCTGATCCGCCTCAGGCGGACTGATCCGCCTCAGGCGGACGTTCCAGGTTCTCATAACCCTTTGATTTTATTATCCCGAAGCAAGTTCGGGACATGACATATTGCACAATTTTAAGGCCTTTTCAACAGTCTCAATTTAACCTGATGAGTATAGCACCCATACAGGGATGGATGTAAACCCTGTTAGAAATTTTTTCTAACGCGTCGAGCTATATTTTTATCCTGCCCAAAG
>JBFMAM010000034.1:0-10056 GCA_040755805.1 Nitrospirota bacterium | reverse complement strand
GTAAAAACAAAAACCTTAATTTAACCACAGATTCACCCCGTTAGATAGTAAACATCTAACGGGGGAACCACAGAGGGCACAGAGTTGTCTCAGTGCCTCTGTGGTTTATAATTTCCTATGCATAAATTAATCTTAATATTGCATAAAAATGAAGGCAGATATGCTGAAAAAACCCCTGCAAACATTCATGCCATAAATAAAATTTGCAACATTAGGGTAAAGATTTTTAATTATTATATGTTATTATTAATATTAATTATGAAGGACAGTGCTTCTCATAATTTATGGGTGTGGAGCACGTTCCATCCCACTTCAGTTCGAAGATATATTCTTCTGAGTCAAAAGGGGAGGAGGATTTTGCAAGCATGGGACGAATGGTCATAACAGTTTAATGGCCTTGTTCACCGCATCTTCTGCATTATCTGCCTTTATGATACCCTTTACATCCCACGTGTTTATCCCTATCACTGGCTTGCCCATTTTAAGCCCAAATGCTATTTCTGAAAGGGTACCATATTCTCCACCAACTGCAATCATGGCGTCTGCTGTGCGGGCTATTACAACATTTCTTCCTTCTCCAAATCCAGTAGCAACAGGGATATCAATATAAGGATTGGCTTCATGTTTATGGTTTTGAGGTAGTATCCCAACGGTGATTCCACCTTCGGATTTGGCACCTCTTGCAGCAGCCTCCATCACTCCGCATAGGCCGCCGCATATTAAAATGGCATTTTTTCTGGCAATGAGTCTTCCTGCTTCTTCTGCAATTTTAAGGATTGACTCATCTGCACTTCCAGCACCTATGACAGCTATTATTTTTTGACGCATGCGCTCATTTAAGTTTAACATAATTTTTTTCATACTCTAAAATCCTCTCTTGATGGAGAAGGGTAGGGGGTTACATCTGTTATACTTTAGCTATGCTGTCATCTTATATCCATAAAATGCTTTCAGAGGTCAGCAGAGAAAGGCTTAAAGAGTATGTTTGTGCTGTAGAAGGATTGCGGCATGCATGGGAGAATTATGACGCCTTAGAGAAAAAGGCTAAACTCATAGAAGATACATTGCACTCCTTTAACCTTGATGTGGAGAATCAGGATTTCGATTTTTATGGAAGGACTTACAGGAATATTATTGCTACAATGAGAAAAGTCTCTACGAATCCTCCTACAGACCCCCTTTATACAAATCCCCCCATCCCCCCTTTACTAAAGGGGGGCGAGGAGGGATTATTTGAAAAAGGGGTGCAAGGGGAGATTTTGAAAGAAAGCAGGGGGGATTATATCAATGAAAATAATGAATGGATTCTTTTAGGCGCCCACTATGATGCTGCATGGGGAAGCCCTGGTGCTGACGACAATGCCAGCGGAGTGGCAGTACTTCTTGAGGCAGCGAGGATACTGAGCAGGCAGAAACTGGATACGACTGTCCAATTTGTTGCCTTTACCCTTGAAGAACCACAGCCACAAACCGTCAAATTCCTGATAGGCAGCAATCATTTTGTTAAAGAGGCAAGGAGACAGGATAGAAAATATGGGGCTGTCTTCATCCTTGAGTCTGTGGGATATACAAACATATCTGAAGGAAGTCAGGTTATCCCGATATTTGTAAAAATCCCTGTGCCCAAAAGGGGCAATTTCCTCGGTGTTATTGCAAACCGTAGATCTAAGACCCTCATGAATGTATTCCACCAAATAGCCAGCGAATATGTACCAGAACTCATTGTTGTGCCCTATAAGGTGCCTTTATCGGGTTATCTTATCCCTGAGACACGGTTCAGCGACCATGCCTCTTTCTGGGATTATAAATACCCAGCGCTTATGTTGACCGATACGGCTATGTTCAGAAATCCTTACTACCACACCCAGAATGACAGGCACGAAACCCTTGATTTTACCTTTATCTTTAATGTTACTAAAGCCGTAATCAGTGCTATATTGAAGCTCGGCCTTTCTCCTCAATCTTCTTGACCCTTTCAGAAAGGGCTTCGACCTGTTTGCTCAATTTTTCGATATTATCTTTTGTCGGAAGATTCATCTTTTCGATAGTTTTTGATACCAACTCAGAAAGGCTCTTGCTGATCTGCTCAATGCTTTTATCCGCCTTTTCCGTCCACTCCTTTACAAGCTTTGCCCCTTGCGATTCGCTGAGTTCACCTTTTTTCACAAGCTCATCAATGAACTCCTTAACCTTCTCCTGAATCCCAAAACCTGCTAACAGCACATTCCTTACAATATCAAAGAATGTCATAAACACCCCCTTAAATAAGTTACAAGTTAAAAGTTACGAGTTAAAAGTGAAAGACCTTAAAAACTTTTAACTTTTCACTTTCAACTTTTAACTTGTTTCTTAACTATTTCATATACCGATTCAAGTGCTTTATCCAGTTTTTCTAAATTTTTTGTGCCACCCTGTGCCATCTCAGGCCTGCCGCCACCACTTCCACCTACAATAGTAGCAACCTCTTTAAGAATCTTACCAGCATTGAATCTTTCTATCAGATCTTTTGTAACCATTGCGACCATTGATGCCTGTCTATCTTTTGCTGACGCGATGAATATTATTCCAGAGCCAATCCTGTCCCTTACATTATCAGCAAGAATCCTCAGGTCTTTCAGCTTGATGCCGTCTATCCTATAGGATAGCACAGTTATTCCGTTTACCTTCCTCGCATGTTCCAAAATAGCTAATGAGTCCTTTGCAGCGGCTTTACCTTTTATAACCTCTATATCTCTTTCGAGTGTCCTTATGTCTGAAATAAGTTTTTCTATCCTGGTATATGCCCTGTCTGTCTTTAATAATTCATTTATCCTTTTAAGTTCGGCAGTCCCACCTTTCAGGTAATTAAAGGCTGCTATACCTGTAAATGCCTCTATCCTTCTGATGCCTGATGCCACACTTCCCTCAGAAATAATCACAAATAATCCTATTTCGCCTGTTGCCCTGCAATGGGTTCCTCCACAGAGTTCAGAGCTGAAACCCGGCACACTAACAACGCGCACTGTCTCACCATATCTTTCTCCGAATAGTGCCACAGCCCCTGTATCAATCGCTGTTTTTATATCCATAATTGATGTTGCAATCGGGAGGTTCTCCAATATCTTCTCATTTAACAGGGTTTCAATAGTAGATACTTCAGCTTCATCCAGGGCAGAAAAATGGGTAAAGTCAAAACGTAGTTTTTCAGGTGAAACGAGGGAGCCTGCTTGTTTCACATGGTCTCCGAGGATAGACCTAAGGATTGCATGCAATAGATGGGTGGCTGTATGATTTCTCATGGTTGCTTTTCTTTTTTCAGCATCAACTCTGCACTTTACCCTATCCCATGCCTGCAGTTTACCCTTTTTAAGTCTGATGATATGTGAATGAAGCCCGTCTAAGGGCTTTCTGGTATCAAGGACTGCGGCTATGAAATCTTTTCCAGTCATCTCGCCTGTGTCACCAACCTGGCCACCAGATTCACCATAAAATGGGGTTTTATCAAGAAATACCTCAACCACTTCACCCCTTAATGCCTCCTTTATTACCTTTCCACTCTTTACAATAGCTTTTATAACAGATTCAGATTCGAAGGTTTCATAGCCGACAAATTCTGTTTTTCCTATCTCAGAGGTTAATTCTCTATAGATAGATGCAACAGCCTCTTCTTCTCCAACCCATGATGCCCTTGCCTTTTCCCTTTGTATCTCCATCTCCCTTTGAAAACCCTCTTCATCGATTTTCAGACCGGCATCCATTGCAATATCACGTGCAAGGTCAAAAGGAAAGCCATAGGTATCATAGAGCCTGAATAACTCCTCACCGGGTATAACCATAACGCCATCCCTCTTCATTTTTGATATAATCTCATCGAGCATATTCATCCCCACCTCAACGGTTCTCGTAAACCTTTCTTCTTCGATCTTGAGAAGTTTCTCGTTCCTTTTCCATTCATCTGCAATTTCAGGATAGATATCACCCATTACAGAAATAACAGAGCCAGTCAATTTGTATAAACATGGTTCACGTATATTAAGGAGTCTTGCATGTCTTGAAGCCCTGCGAATTATCCTCCTCAATACATAACCTCTACCCTCATTTGAAGGTACAAGACCTTCAGAAAGGAGAAAAATTGTTGCGCGTATGTGATCGGCAATAACTCTTATGGATACATCTGAATCCTCAGATGAACCATAGTTTACACCCGTAATAGATGAAAAATCCTTGATTATAGGTTGAAATAAGTCTGTATCAAAATTACTAATTTTACCTTGAAGGACTGCACTGATTCGCTCGAGACCCATTCCTGTATCTATACTCGGCTTTGGTAGCAGGGTAAGGTTTCCATTCTCATCTCTATTATACTGCATAAAAACGAGGTTCCAGAGTTCCAAAAACCTGTCACATCCACATCCAATAGCACAATCAGGCCTGCCACATCCAGTATGGCTTCCCTGGTCTATTATTATCTCAGAGCATGGACCACAGGGGCCTATATCTGCCATCTGCCAGAAATTGTCCTTTGCACCAAAGCGAACAATTCTCTCCGGTTCTATACCTGTGACTTCTCTCCATAGTTTCTCTGCCTCTTCATCTTCTTCATAGACAGATACCCAGAGTTTGTCTTTTGAAAGATTAAAATGCTCTGTAAGCAGCTCCCATGCAAAGATTATAGCCTCCCTCTTAAAGTAATCACCAAAGGAAAAATTGCCCAGCATCTCGAAGAATGTATGGTGCCTTGCTGTATGCCCTACGTTCTCAAGGTCACTATGCTTTCCTCCAGCCCTCAAGCACTTCTGGCACGAGGCAGCACGATTGTAAGGGCTTTTTTCTTCTCCGAGAAAAAATGTTTTAAACTGGACCATCCCGGCGTTTACGAAAAGCAGGGTAGGGTCGTATCTCGGAATAAGAGGAGAGCTCGATTCTATCTTGTGACCTTTGGATTTAAAGTACTCCAGAAATGTGGTTCTTATTTCCCGGCTCTCCATGAAGCTATTTTCTGATTCCTGGATCTGCAGTTATTATCTCCGTAATCTTTCCACCTCTTTAAAGTTTCTGTCCTTCAATACCATCTTTATTGTATCGAAAGAGTAGCCTTTCCTCAAAAGAAGATTATACAACCGCCTCTTTGCAATCTCTGAGGGATAATTTCTTATAGCCCTGAGTTTTTTGTCTATAAGTTTTCCGGCATTCTCGATTTCCTCGGTTTCATCAGTGTTTATCATCAGATCAACAATCTCCCGTGGTATGCCCCTGTTAACCATAAATCTCCTTACCCCATCTCGACCGAGCAGTTTATTTGTCATTGCCTCTCTTTTCAGGGCCTCAGCTAATGCCATGTCGTCTATGAGCCCCACATGCCTTAGATGGTTTATCGTTGAAGAAACCACAGTCTCAGGGAACCCCTTTTTTCTGAGCCTTTCTTCCAGCTCCTTCACGCTTCTTCCTCTGTAGCTCAGGAGTCTCAAGGCATATTGCCTTGCCTTATCGTGTAAACCCCGCACCACGGCTTTATCCCGCCCCTTTAAGAAGGAGCGGGATTTACAGCTGTGGCTTTGGGGCGTTACCCTTTGGGAATATACGCATTCATCCATGGGTTTACACCTGTGGCTTTCTGTGGTGCGGGGTAAATCTCTCAATTTTCATCTTGTCTTCCGCCTGAGGCGGAGAAAGTTGTTCAAATGTAAGGTCGGTCGTGGACTGGATGCCTTTTGCCTTGAGGGCAAAATCGTCAGGATTTGTGGCCCCTCTAAGTGCCTCTTCATAGGTTATGAGCCCTGACTTAAGAAGGCTGAAGAGAGACTGGTCAAAGGTCTGCATGCTATAATGTATTGCTCCTTGTGCAATTGCATCATGGATTAATCTTGTTTTGTCTGGATCGAGGATACATTCTTTTATAGTTGCCGTAGCTATAAGAATCTCAACTGCGGGGACCCTGCCCTTTCCGTCTGCCCTGGGCAAAAGCCTCATAGATATAATAGCTTTTAGTACCGATGCGAGTTGTAGCCTTATCTGTTTATGCTGAAAAGGAGGGAATACAGAAATAATTCTATTGACCGTCTCGGTCGCATCTATTGTATGCAGGGTGCTTAAAACAAGATGACCTGTCTCAGCAGCAATCAGTGCCGTCTGAATGGTCTCGAAATCACGCATCTCCCCAACGAGTATTACATCAGGATCCTGTCTGAGGGCATACCTCAATGCCTTACTGAAGGACTCTGTATCGTTTCCTATCTCCCTCTGGTTGACTATGCTCCTTTTATCTCTGTGAAGATATTCTATCGGGTCTTCGATGGTCATGACGTGCTTTGTTTTATTCGTATTTATCAGATCTATCATTGTAGCAAGGGTTGTGGTTTTACCACTACCAGTTGTCCCTGTAACAAGGATTAAGCCCCTTTCTTCCATAGAGATCTTCTTAACAATCTCGGGCAGGTTCAATTCCTCGATCGTGGGGATCTTCGTTGGTAGGATCCTGAAGGCAATTCCTATTGTTCCCCTCTGCACGAAGACATTACATCTGAACCTTCCGAGACCAGGAATACTATAGGCAAGGTCAATATCATTCCTCTTTTTAAATACCTCCTGCTGTCCAGGGTTCATGACAGAAAGGGCTATCTTCAATACATCTTCCCGTGTCACTCTACCCTGTGATGTAAGCGGGGTGAGCTCTCCGTTGACTCTAAGTGTCGGCTGTGAACCAACCTTTATATGAAGATCTGAAGCACCTAAAGAATATGCCTCTTTCAAAAGCTCATTGATCTCCATGATTATCTCCTTGGTTTATAGGACTCAAGAATCTTTTTCTCAATCTCCCTTGTAACCTCTATATTATTTTTCAAAAACTCTTTTGCGTTTTCGCGTCCCTGACCGATTCTGTTGCCGCTATAACTATACCATGCCCCTGATTTTTCGATAATGCCTTTTTCAACACCGAGGTCAACAATCTCTCCAACCTTTGAAATCCCTTCATTAAAATATATATCAAACTCAGCCTGTTTAAAAGGAGGTGCTACCTTATTCTTTACCACCTTTACCCTTACTCTTCCGCCTACAGTCTCCTGGTTGTCCTTGATATTTTCTATCCTTCTTATATCAAGTCTCATGGAGGAGTAAAATTTGAGTGCCGTTCCCCCCGTTGTTGTCTCAGGGCTGCCAAACATGACGCCGATCTTCATTCGTATCTGGTTTACGAATATAACAGTTGTCTGAGATTTTGATATTGCAGCAGTTAGTTTTCTTAACGCCTGACTCATAAGCCTTGCTTGAAGCCCTGGAAGTGAATCACCCATCTCCCCTTCTATTTCTGCCTTTGGCACAAGGGCAGCAACTGAATCTATCGCGATGATATCAACGGCTCCACTCCTTACAAGGGCTTCTGCAACCTCAAGGGCCTGCTCTCCTGTATCAGGCTGTGAAATAAGGAGGTCTTCTATCTTAACACCGAGTTTTTGTGCATAATTAACATCGAGTGCATGCTCCGCATCTATAAAGGCTGCAGTGCCTCCGCCCATCTGTGCTTGTGCAATAGCACTTAAAGCCATCGTGGTTTTCCCTGAGGCCTCAGGACCGAATATCTCTATAACCCTGCCCCTCGGAAACCCACCAACCCCTGTGGCGATATCAAGAGCCATAGAGCCAGTAGGAATTACCTGAATGCCCTCAGCAATTCCCTCTGCTCCAAGTCGCATAATAGCACCCTTCCCAAAGCTCTTTTCAATCTGTGTAATAGCCATCTCGAGTGCCCTGACCTTATCTTTATCAGTCATTATTCCTCCTTGTATAATAAGTTTAACAAACCTTTTTAACTCTGGATTCCCGTTCCCCGATCAGGGTCGAGGACAAGTTTCACGGGAATGACATACATAAGTAATATCCCCAGGGAGTCATTCCTGCTTCTTTTACTGTCAAGTACTTCTCTGTGAACTCTGTGGTTCAATTGTATTATTTGGCTTTTTCCTCCCGAACGGTATCTCTTGTAAACAGCTATATACGGCCCCTTTAGGTTTTAGCTCACTCTTCATCAGTTTTATACTTTCAACATTTATACCCCCAAAGTCTTTCCATTTTAAATTATCAAGTTCGCTGATTAAATTAGCCATTCCTTTCTGGGAGCGTACCCTTCCGAGTGTTAGGTGAGGATGAAATTCTTTACCTTCTCTCTGATAGCCTAATAATGTCATAGAATCCTCGATATCCCTTTGAAGTCTTTTAACTATCTCTGAATCTTCCACCCCAACCCATATTACCTTCGGGTATCTCCTGTTTGGAAACACCCCTATACTACATATTTTAATATAAAATGGCTCATAAGATAATACAATATTAGACAGGGATTTAACTATCTTAGGTAGCAAAACCTCAGGTGTACTGCCGAGAAACTTAAGTGTAAGATGGAGGTTTTCATATACCACCCACTTCACATCTACATTGTATTTTTTCAGAATCTCAATAAGCCCACCAATATCTCTTTTTATTGGTTCTGGTACCTCTATTGCTATAAAACACCTGAGATCCATATTTCAAAATTTTTGAACCACAGGGAACGCATTAAATAAAATGTCCTTGCGAGGAGTCTGCCAAAGGCGGATGGCGAAGCAATCTCACGAGAAGGAGATTGCCACGCCCTTCGGGCTCGCAATGACAATGCAAAAACACTATAAAAATATTTTCTCTGTGTACTCTGTGGTTAACATTTCTAATAAATAAGCTTCCATATCTGTAGAATTAAATTTGTATACAAAGCTGCTACAATATCATCTGCCATTATACCCTTCCCGCCGCTCAAAAGAGAACCTATCCTTTTTATCGGAAATGGTTTTAATATATCGAAAAATCTGAATAAAAAAAAGGCCGCCAAGGCATAGCTGAATGGGACAAGAACTACTGAAAGCAAATAGCCGCAAAATTCATCTATTATTATATGCCTGCTGTCCTTATTGTTTAGAAGCCTTTCAGCATGGTGAGAAGATATAATGCCTAAGGGTATGATAAAAAATAATATAATGATGTGAATAAAAATTGGCGGCTTTAAGAGAATGTAAAGGACAAACGCAACTGCAGAGCCGAATGTCCCAGGGGCAACAGGAAGGTAACCTATGAAACCCAGAGTGGCGATATATTTCAATAAAGCATCCATCAGCCTTTTTGCCTCGTAATGGATTTTTCAGGTACTCTCGAGACCCAAATCACCAATGACCAAATCTCAATAATCAAATAATAACCAAGCACCAATAATCAAATAATGACAAATGATCAATGGCCAAAGAACAAAAACCTTAATTTAACCACAGAGAACACAGAGGGCACAGAGAAAAAATAAAAATAATTTATAAGTTTTTTAAAATTTATGTTCTTAAATCTCTGTGTCTCAGTGCCTCTGTGGTTTATAATTTCCTATGCATTTACAATAGAACAATTTGGAATTTATTTGGAACTTGGAATTTGGTTATTGGTTATTCTCCTTTTATTCCTGAATTATCTTGTAAGAAAAGCTTATCTTTGCAGTACCTTCGAGAGAAGCTTTTACAGAGCAGTACTTATTCATTGAGAGGTCAACTGCCCTTTTTACAGCATCTTCTGATATATTTCTGCCTTTTACACCAAACTCTAAGTTTATCTCTGTAAATTTCTTGGGGTGGTATTTTGCTTTTTCACCTTTTACATTTATCTCGAGACCCGTGACATCCTGTCTCTTCTTTTTGAGGATCGAGATAATATCCATTCCCGAACATCCACCTAACCCCACAAGTAGCAGTTCCATCGGCCTTAAGCCGGTATCATGTCCACCGACTTCGTGGTCGCCATCTATGACTACTGCATGGCTCGATGAGGCCTCTCCAACGAACTGGAGCCCTTGTACATATGTTACCTTCGCCTGTAACATTTATAACCTCCGGTCTCGAGTATAGATTAACATTTTAATAACACAAAAAGCAGATTGCAATTCATCTTTCCCGTCCTTACTCTATGGATATTTAAGTTGAAGTCTCTGCACTGCGGTGGACTTTCCTGTTTTTTCGTCAATCTCGATAATGATAGCAGAAAAAATACCTTCACCCTTGGCTGTCTCAAATC
>JBFMAM010000033.1:0-10504 GCA_040755805.1 Nitrospirota bacterium | reverse complement strand
GGGAATGACGAGATAAAAGTAACATCAAAGAAGGATTTTCAGGTGAATCAGATAAATGTCTTCATCCTCGCCGCAGGCTTTGGTGAAAGGCTGCGGCCAATTACAGACTATATTCCAAAACCTCTTATACCCATTCTGGGAAAGCCTGTTTTACAAACTATCCTTGAAAAGGTATCGAATTTGCCTGTCAATAAAATCGGGATAAACCTCCGTCATAAAAAAGAGTTTATTGAGAACTGGATAAAACAATCTGCTTTTAGCAAAAAGGTGGAAATCTTTTATGAAGACCCTATTCTTGGTACTGGAGGGGCATTGAAAAATGCAGAAACATTCCTCAGCAGTAACATCTTTCTTGTACATAATTCAGACATCATCTCTGATATAGACTTAGAAAAACTGGTTGCATTTCACCTCTCATCTGGAAATCTTGTGACCCTTGCTGTGCATGATTGCCCTGAGTTTAATAACCTCGAAATTGATGAAAAAGGTTTTCTCAAAGGCGTCTTTCGTCACCCCCACCTTAACCCTCCCCTATCTTCCTCCTCCCCTTGTGGCCTGCGACGAGCTCAGTCGAGTCGGAGGGGACAAAGGGGAGGAGGCACAGCAAAATGCATAGCCTTTACCGGCATTGCTATCTACTCACCGGAATTTCTGAAATTCCTACCCTCAGGCGCATCAAATGTCGTTGATGCCTGGCTGAGAGCAGTAGAGTCTGGATACAGAGTGGGCACATTCGATGTAAGTGGTTGCTACTGGGCTGATATCGGAACACCGGTTTCCTATGCTAAGGCTGTTATAGATGAACTCAGAAAGGATGGTGAGATGGTATATATCCATCCATCTGTAGATTGGTGTAACCATGTTGAATTTAATGGATATGTTGTTATTGAAGGAGGGACTAATATATCACACGGTATTTCCCTGAGAAATTGTATTATGCTTCCGGGGAGCAGGATTGAAACAAAAGACCCCAAAAATAATCCCCCCTTACCCCCCTTTAGCAAAGGGGGGGAGGGAGGATTATTCATCGAAAACTGTATTATTAGCCCGGGCTTTAAAATAGAGCTCAATGAGTCCGAACTAGTTGGATTAACAAATCTCGATCGCGATAAACGGGGTTTTCTTACCCCGTCTTTGCGGGACAGGAATGTCCCGCCTATCGTATGCGATATTACTAATGCCATCCTTATTGGTACCGGCGGTTCGGACAGGAAATACTACAGGGTAAAAAGATATGGGCACTCAGCAGTGCTTATGAGATGTACCGCCGGAGACACAGATTTTCATCACCATATAGAATATACACGTTTTTTCCAAAGACATTCTATCCCGGTACCAGAACTGATAGATGTAGAACCCGACAGGAGGGGTGCATTCTTTGAGGACCTTGGTGACCTGTCTTTGTATAGCTGGTTGAAATGCCAGCGCGAACAGGAGGAGATAGAAAAGATATATAGACGGGTTATTAATGTATTAGTCTCAATCCATACAGCAGCAACTGAACATGTATCTGAATGTCCACTTCTTCAAAATAGGATATTTGATTATGAGCATCTACGCTGGGAAACAGGCTATTTTATCGAAAGATTTGTAGAGGGTATCAGAAATGTCAGGGTCAAAAATCTCTCAGCACTGAATAAGGAATTTCACAGGCTGGCCTGTAAAGTGGATTCTTTCCCCAAGACCATAATCCACAGGGATTTTCAGTCACAGAATATTATGATTACAAAAGGAGAAATTCCAAGATTAGTAGATTATCAAGGCGCAAGGATTGGTCCACCTGCCTATGATATGGTGTCAATACTGTGGGACCCATATTATCGCCTCGAGGACGACCTGAGAGAACGACTTATGAATTACTATATCGATAAAACTAATAAGTATAATCTCCTCTCACCCCCCTTTAGTAAAACCCTGCTTCCATGTCGGCTTCAGAGGCACATGCAGGCCCTCGGCGCATATGGATTCCTTTCCAAAATAAAAGGTAAGAAATATTTTCTGAAATATGTGCCAGAAGGGATAAGGCTGTTAAAGGAAGACGTATGCCTTTCAAAGGACGAATATCCAAGATTGTATGATCTGGTAATGGAATTATGAGTTTAAAACTCAATGCGAGTGTTCCAAATTGAGACTGCTGAAAAAGCCTTAAAATTGTGTAATATGTCATGTCCCGAACTTGCTTCGGGATAATAAAATTAAAGGGTTATGAGACCGATTTGAGGATTATCAAGATTAGTAATGTGAAATGTTGTATAATAGAGCGAAATGAAAGGAGCTAAAAATGGCAATAGCAAAAGAAGGTGACGTAGTCAGAGTTCATTATACCGGCAGACTCGATGATGGTACAGTATTTGATTCCTCAGAGGGTGGGGAACCGATGCAGTTCACAGTGGGAAAAGGTAAGTTTTTTGCCCGTCTTGAACAAGGTGTCATTGGCATGAGCCCTGGTGAATCAAAGACAATCAGGATCCCGATGGAAGAGGCATATGGTCCGCACACGGAAGAAAGGATATTTGAGTTTGATAGGAAGCGAGCTCCGGAAGGCTTTGACCCGGCTGTAGGCCAAAAGGTGCAGATGTATCGGGCCGATGGCTTACCGGTAACGGTTACCGTGGTCGGCAAATCAGAGACATCATTTACAATGGATTGTAACCATCCGCTTGCCGGGAAGGACCTGACAATTGATATCAAGTTGGTGGAAATCGTATAGCCCGAATTAGTAAACCAACAATACATTTAACCACAGAGGACACAGAGATTTAGAATAAAGAGTATGCAGAGTAACCTTTTAGTTTTAAATAATAATTTGCTTTTAAGGGCTTTCTTTTTAGTCTCTGTGATCTCACAATTAGGCTTTTGAGAGATTTTTAAAATTATCTCTGTGAACTCTGTGGTGTATTATTTATTCAGTATCTTTGCTGCTTCTTTTGCAAAATAGGTGAGTATTAAATCAGCGCCGGCACGCTTGATTGACGTAAGTATCTCCAGCATAATACGCTGTTCGTCAATCCAGCCGAGCCTCCCCGCTGCCTTTATGAGGGAATATTCTCCGCTTACATTATAAGCTGCAACGGGAACATCAAAGGCATCTTTTACATCAGAAATGATGTCGAGATATGCGAGTGCGGGTTTAACCAAAACAATATCTGCACCTTCTTCGATGTCAAGGGCTACCTCTTTTAACGCCTCTCTTCTATTTGCAGGATCCATCTGGTAAGAGCGCCTGTCACCGAATTGTGGAGTGGACTCTGCTGCCTCCCTGAAAGGCCCATAAAATGCAGATGCGTATTTTGCAGCATAAGACATAATGGGTATCTCGTGGAATCCGGCTCCATCGAGTGCAAGCCTGATCGCTCTAACCCGCCCATCCATCATATCAGATGGTGCAACCATGTCTGCTCCAGACCTTGCATGGGAAACAGCCTCTTTTGATAATAGTTCAAGAGTTAGGTCGTTTTGAACCTCACCACCTTTTACGACCCCGCAGTGGCCGTGGCTTGTATATTCACACATGCAGACATCTGTAATTACATGCAACTCCGGGACCGCATCTTTTATAGCCTTGATTGCATTCTGAACAACGCCTTGCTCATCGTATGCGCTGGAGCCTATTTCGTCTTTATATTCTGGGATCCCGAAGAGTATTACAGAGGGTATCCCGAGGGAATAAACCTCTTTAGCATTCTTAAATACTTCGTCTATAGATTCCTGAAAACATCCTGGCATTGATGAAATCTCTTTTTTTACACCTTTGCCAAAGGTAACAAAAAGGGGATAGATAAAATCATCAGGAGAAATAGAGATCTCCCTCACCATCTTTCTGATAGTCTCATTTTTTCTTAACCTTCTATATCTATGAATCGGAAACATAATTTAAAGAAAATTCCCAAAATTTATGTTTTTAGCATAAAAAATTATTTCTCAAAAAGCAAATCTTAAGCTACTTTTAGGTATAAAAAGTCCAAAATAATGGAAGATATAGTATTATAGAAACTACATCAACATGAACATTTATCTTATTGATGGCAATTCTTATGTATACCGTGCTTACTATGCAATCAGGGGACTGACTACCTCAAAGGGCTTACCCACAAATGCAATCTATGGGTTTACAAACACACTCCTTAAAATCATAAGAGAAAAAAAACCTGATGGTTTAGCGGTCTCCTTTGATTCACCTGTTCCAACAGATAGGCATAGGATTTTTGAGGAGTACAAGGCACAACGGCCGGAGACACCGGGTGAACTTGTACAGCAGATACCGCACATAAGGAAGATTATCGAAGCGTTTAATATCAAGAGCTTCGAGATGCCTGGTTACGAGGCAGATGACCTCATAGGTACAGTAGCAAGGGAGGCTGCCGAAAAAGGTGCGAATGTGTTTATAGTCACCGCTGACAAGGATATGCTGCAGTTAATTGATGACAATATAAAAATCTATGACCCTATGAAAGACCGTATCCTCGATGAAGTATATGTTAAAGAAAAATTTGGGATCGGTCCCGAAAGAATTCCGGAATTTATGGCCCTTGCAGGAGATGCGGTTGATAATATCCCTGGCATTAAGGGAGTTGGTGAAAAGACGGCAAGGGAGCTTCTACTTAAATTCAAAAGCATTGATGAACTTCTTGATAATATAGACAGGATAGAGAAAGACAAATTAAGAAAGCTTATTTCTGAGAATGTTGATATGGTGAGGTTGAGCCAAAAACTATCTATTATAAATACCTCTGTGCCTATTGATTTTGATATAACAGAGTTTGAATTAAAAGAGCCTGATTGGCTAAAACTATTGTCCTTATTCAGGGAATTTGAATTCAGTAGCCTTATGAAGTTAATACCAGCAGGGGTGCCCGTAAAGAGAAGCTATGAGGCTGTGCTTTCTATGGATAAACTCAGAGAGATAGCATCAACTATAAAAAAAGAGTTTGCTTTTGAAATTCAAGCAACGGACAGAAATCCGATGATTGGTAGCATTGTAGGGTTTTCACTGAGCAAAGAGAAAGGAACGGGATACTATATCCCCTTCTGCCATTCATACCCCGGAACACCTCTACAGATTAATAAATCCGATGCACTGGATATGCTTGCTCCTCCTTTCGAGAATACTGATATACCAAAGATAGGCCATAACTTAAAGTATGGGATTATGATGCTCAGGCAAAATGGCATCATTACTAAAGGGACACTTTATGATACTATGATTGCATCTTATCTGATAAACCCTAATAAACCTGACCACTCCCTTGAAGAGGTTGCAATTGAATACCTCTCATACAGGAAAAAAACCTTTACAGAGGTACTGAATAAAAGGAGCTCATTTGCTGATGTACCAGTTGAAGAGGCGACTGCTTATTCGTCAGAAAATGCAGCGCTTGTATTGGAGCTGAAAGAGATTTTATTTGATAAGATGTTGAAAGAAGCCGATCTTGAGGGTGTCTATTTTTATATAGAGATGCCTCTTATAAATGTCCTTTCAGATATGGAAGAAACAGGGGTGAAGATAGATATAGATAAACTTAATGATATTTCAAAGGGACTGTCTCGAGAACTTGATTCCATTCAGAGAAGGATTTTTTTTCTTTCTGGAGAGGAATTCAATATAAACTCACCTAAACAACTAAGCAGGGTTTTATTCCATAGCCTTGGACTTAAGCCAGGCAAAAAGACAAAGACAGGATTTTCAACAGAGGTTGGTGTGCTTGAAGAGCTTGCAGTATCCCATGAATTGCCACGCGAGATACTCAACTGGAGAAGCCTGAACAAGCTCAAGACAACCTATGTAGATGCGTTGCCGACACTCATAAATTCAAAAACAGGCCGCATACATACCTCATTTAATCAGACTGCAACAGCTACTGGAAGGCTAAGCAGCAGTGAACCAAATTTACAGAATATTCCCATAAGGGGGGATTGGGGAAGGCGTATAAGAGAGACATTTATAGCAGAAGAAGGTAATATCCTGCTTTCAGCCGACTATTCACAGGTTGAATTGAGGATACTTGCCCATCTGAGTCAGGATGATGGTCTTATAGATGCGTTCATGAATGACCTTGATATACATGCGAGGACAGCATCTGAACTTTTTGGCATACCGATGGATAAAGTTACCCCTGATATGAGGAGGATTGCAAAGTCAGTGAACTTTGGAGTTATCTACGGTATATCACCATTCGGGTTATCAGAGACGCTCGGTATTCCAAAAGATGATGCGAGAAAATATATAGAGCAGTATTTTGACAGACATCCTGGTGTCAAAAGATATATAGAAGAAACCCTCGACAGGGCAAGAAAAGATGGTTATGTGACAACACTATTTGGGAGAAGGCGCTCTATTCCGGAGCTCAAAAGCCGGAACTCAAATATAAGACAGCAGGGTGAAAGGCTTGCGATAAACTCTCCGGTACAGGGAACAGCAGCTGATATCATTAAGATTGCAATGATAAATATATGGAAGAGGTTTAGAGACAGGGGTCTAAAAGCAAAGATGATTCTGCAGGTTCATGACGAACTTTTATTCGAGTTTCCAGCACAGGAACTCGGAGCCGTTAGAGATATTGTTAGAAAAGAGATGGAAGGTGTTACGAGCCTCTCCGTGCCTTTAAGGGTTGATATCAACTATGGGAAAAACTGGGCAGAGGCACACTAAAATTCAAAATTCAAGATTCAAAATTTAAAATTCTGGTAAAATATACCTCAAAAGGAGGGGTTATGAAGAAGGCAGCTACTAAAAAGATTACCAAGAAAACAACAAAGAAAAGACCTGCAAAGAAAAAAACAATAAAGAAAACGCCAAAAACTACACCTAAAACTGCTAAAAAAGTTACTACGAAAAGGAAAGAGACAAAGAAGGTCAAAGCTAAGACAAAAGAGAAGAAGACTACGACTACTACGAAAAAGGTTAAGGTTAAGGCTAAGATAGAGAAAAAACCTAAAAAGGTTGCAAAGAAGGTTATTACAAAAATAGAGAAGAAGGTACTCCCTAAAGCAATAAAAAAAGTTGAAATAAAGAAAATTACTAAAATACCCGAGAAATATCCACCCATGCCATGGGAAGCGCTACCAGCAGAGTACGGTGAAGACAGTATTACACTCATGACTGTTGACCCGAGGAGACTATTTACTTACTGGGAGGTGAGGGAGGATACCCTCGCAAGGTATCTTGGCATCCTTAATATAAGGGTATATGACGTTACAGGTGTTGATTTCGATGGTATGAATGCAAATAGCTATTTTGATATAGCTGTAAATGAGGGGTTAGGTGAGTGGTATATTAATGTTACTCCTGAAAAAGAATTCATTGCAGATATTGGTTGTATAAATCCTGAAGGTATTTTTATTACGATAGCAAGGTCAAATAAGGTTTTAACTCCACGGGCAGCGGTTGCAGAGGAAGGGATATTGCCTGAGAGGCTTTATGAAACAGGTCTTCCAATTGGATATAAGAAGTGAATTGCGAGAGTGGCGGAACTGGCAGACGCGCTGGACTTAGGATCCAGTGGGTAACTCCGTAGGGGTTCAACTCCCCTCTCTCGCACCATAAAATTATTCTTTTAAATCAATAAGTTACAGCTTAGAAGATTTTATAAATTGTGATATTGTTTTTTTAGGAATCCTTCAGCATCTCTTCAATTGTAATTCTAACAGCGCAGAATACCCTCTGTATCTAGCGTCTCATGGCTCAGAAAGATCTCATCGTAAATAAATCCAATATTCTGCACAAAAAATTATACCACGACCCCTATCTCGACCATCCGATGTTTTATCTCTTTAATCTTATCCCTTATCTTTGCAGCACGTTCGAATTCAAGCCGCTTTGCAGACTCCTTCATCTCAGCTTCAAGCCTCTTCAATGTCTCCTCATCATATCCGTATTCGGCCTTTTCCTCTGCCACTGCAGGTACAGTCCAGTAATCTGCCTCATAGATAGAACTCAGTATATCCTTGATGTTTGACTTCACGGTCTCGGGTGTGATATTCATTCTTTTGTTATACTCCTCCTGCATCCTTCTTCTCCTGTTCGTTTCTTCAAGTGCCTTCTGCATTGAGCCAGTGATGGTGTCTGCATAGAGAATTACCTCTCCATTCACATTCCTCGCAGCGCGGCCCGATGTCTGAATCAATGAACGCTCTGAACGGAGGAAGCCCTCTTTGTCAGCATCAAGAATTGCAACAAGTGAGACCTCGGGCAGATCAAGCCCCTCTCTTAAAAGATTAACCCCGATCAATACATCAAAATTCCCCAGCCTTAAATCACGGAGTATCCCAACACGTTCAAGGGTATCAATGTCTGAGTGGAGATATCGTGCTCTCGCCCCGAGGTCAGCATAGTAATCAGTTAAATCCTCTGCCATCTTTTTTGTAAGCGTTGTTACAAGAACCCTCTCGCCTTTTTCTGCACGTTTTCTTATCTCACCAAGCAGGTCATCCACCTGTCCTGAGACCGGTCTTACAATCAGTTTAGGGTCTATAAGACCTGTGGGTCTGATTATCTGTTCAACCACAAGGCCTCCTGATTTTTCGAGTTCATAAGGCCCTGGGGTTGCAGATACATAAATTACCTGATTAACCCTGTGCTCAAATTCAGTGAATGTAAGCGGCCTGTTATCCAGCGCAGAAGGAAGTCTGAAGCCATAATCAACGAGGGTCTGCTTTCTTGAACGGTCACCCTCATACATACCTCCTATCTGCGGGACTGTTGCATGAGATTCATCAATAACTATCAGAAAGTCTTCGGGGAAATAATCCATTAATGTATATGGAGGCTCACCAGGAGCCCTTCCAGTCAGATGCCTCGAATAATTCTCTATGCCGTGGCAATAGCCAAATTCCCTTAGCATCTCCAGATCGAATCTTGTTCTCTGCTCAATCCTCTGCGCCTCAAGCGTCTTCCCCTTTCTCAAGAAATACTCGATCCTTTCCTCCATCTCTTTTTCTATATTCCTCAATGCTGGCTCAAGCCTTTCTCTCGGTGTTATCCAGTGGCTGTTCGGGAAAAGGGCAAGTTTCTCGATCTTTCGTATTCTCTCACCTGTGAGTGGATCAAACTCATGGAGTGTATCAATATCATCTCCAAAGAACTCTATACGGATTCCTTTATCAAGTGAAAAGGACGGGTGGACTTCAACAATATCACCCCTCACCCTGAATGTACCTCTTCTGAATTCGATATCAGAGCGATTATATTGCAGCTCCACAAGTCTCCTCAGTATCTCATCGCGTTCGGTGTGCATGCCTTCTTCTATAACCAGATGCATGTCCATATAGTCCTGCGGAGAACCTATGCCATAGATGCATGACACAGAGGCAACAACTATCGCATCCCTTCTTTCGAGAACTGCCCTTGTTGCAGAGTGCCTCATTCTGTCTATATCATCATTAATAAGCGCATCTTTCTCTATATATGTATCGATTGCAGGAATATAAGCCTCAGGTTGATAGTAGTCATAATAGCTTACAAAGAACTCAACAGCATTCTCTGGAAAAAGCTCTTTAAATTCTCCGTAAAGCTGGGCAGCAAGGGTCTTATTATGGGCAATAACAAGGGTCGGCTTATTGATATTTGCAATCACATTTGTAATGGTGAATGTCTTACCGGAGCCTGTTACGCCCAAGAGAACCTGATGTTTCAACCCCTTTTCAATACCCCTCGTAAGTTCTTTTATAGCCTTCGGCTGATCACCCTTGGGAGAAAAAGAGGTAGTGAGCCTGAATCTACTCATGTTTATATATTAGTTGCATAAAATATATTCGTATATTGGAGGCAGATATGCTGAAAAAGGCTTGCCCTGAGACTCCACAAAGACCTTAATGTGGCCAGCCAGCCTTTTGCTGAAAGGCATATAAGGTGAAGAATGCAGTCATGTGTATAAGAATAAAATTTTGTCGAATTGCAAGGGTTTTTCAGCATATCTGCCTCCTCCTGCACGTTTAGGTTTATATATCCTTAATAGGACATGGCACACATATTGGCTTTCTCTTACAGTATACCTTTCCGAGCCTTACAAAAAGGGCATGATATTCATTAAACAGTTTCACGTCTTTCCCCAGGGATGAGTGAAAAAGCTCCTGAAATTCTTCATATGATTTTTCATGTTCCATGATACCATGCCTTGAGAGAACCCTTTTTGTATAGGCGTCTATGACAAATACAGGTTTATCCAGGGCATAAAGTAGTATTGAATCTGCTGTTTCAGGACCGATGCCATTTACGCTAAGAAGTTTTTTCCTCAGTGAATTCATATCCTCATTTCTCATTCTCTTCATGCTTCCATGGTATTCATTTATCAGAAAATCAATAAAGGACTTAAGCCTCTTGGCTTTTATATTAAAATAACCTGCTGGTTTGATTAAAGATGCAAGCCTTTCTGATTTCATCTCATGAATCCTCTTTGCACAGAGGGCCTTCTCACCTTTTAAATTCTCTATCGCCTTCTCCACATTTCCCCAGTTTGTATTCTGCGTGAGGATTGCACCAAGAGCAATCTCGAATGGCGTCTCCCCA
>JBFMAM010000032.1:0-10703 GCA_040755805.1 Nitrospirota bacterium | reverse complement strand
TGTGCCTGAGATTTGTGACAACGACCCCTTCCCTCTCTTCCCTCCAGTCCTTCAGGCATGAATTGAAAATCGTGTCCTTTAGTTCCTCAAGACCATCGCCTCTGGTTGCGGAAATTTGCAAGATACAAGATGCAGGATGCAAGATGCAAGGTGCAATTGTGTTTTTATCAAATGCCGAGGGGAGGTCACACTTATTCAGGACAATAATTGCATTTTTGCCTTTTATCTTATCTATAACCTCAAAATCCTCATTCCTGAGAGGCTCGCTACTATCTAGGACGACGATCACAAGGTCAGCATTTTCGATACTCTGGAGACTTCTTTTGACACCTTCCTTTTCGGCAATATCCTGGACATCTCTTATACCTGCTGTATCCATGATCCTCAGTGGAAGACCATTTATGTTTAGATATTCCTCGATTACGTCCCTCGTCGTACCCGGAATTTCTGTCACTATCGCCCTGTCTTTTTTAATAAGTGCATTGAGAAGGGATGATTTCCCTACATTTGGTCTTCCAACAATTGCTGTTGAAAGTCCTTCCCTGAAGAATCTTGCCTCATCGTAGGTCTTAAGGAGTGTCTGGAGCTCTATGTCAATGTCTTTCATTGACTCTAACATATCCTGTTTTGATACCGTCTCTATTTCATCCTCGGGGAAATCTATGTATGCCTCCACATGGGCACAGAGATCTGTCAGCCTATCTCTCAATGTTGCTATCTTTTCAGACAGACCGCCCTTAAGCTGGTCGATCGCAATCCTTCTGCTTTCATCGGTCTTTGACCTTATAAGATCAAGTACCGCCTCTGCTTGGCTAAGGTCTATCCTTCCATTTATAAATGCCCTCTTGGTAAATTCTCCCGGCTCTGCAAGCCTTGCGCCTTCCTTCAGGACGAGCTCGAGGGTCTTTCTCAGGGTAATCATACCTCCATGACAGTTTATCTCAACGACATCCTCTCTTGTGTAAGAGTAAGGAGAGCGCATAACTGTAACAAGCACTTCGTCGATCTCTTTGCCGTTTGATGTGTCTTTTATATAGCCATAGATTACCCTGTGAGATCTTGAATCCTTAAGAGATTTATTTCTCGGTGAGCTGAAAATCCTGTCAACAATCTCTATCGAATCTTTCCCGCTCAGCCTGACAATACCTATCCCCCCTTCACCGAGGGGAGTGGATATCGCAGCTATAGTATCATCTGTAAACATCCTTAAACAATGCATTAGCTCCTTCCGAAATCCTTCTTGTAGTTTTATCATTCGACCTGGTTGGAATCTTTATTTCTAAAGAAGGATTCCAGACAAGCGGGAATGACATTTAAAACTAACTGAATTTCGTCAAATATTTTAGAGTTAAAAGTTGCCTCTGTGAACTCTGTGGCTTATCTTTCCGGGCTTACTTAGAATTCAAAGCCCCTCTGAGGGCCTTACCTACCTTAAAGTGTAAGACTTTTTTCTCTGGCACATCAACCCTCTCACCCGTCTTAGGATTTCTTGCCTTCCTCGGTCTCCTATTTTTCAGTTTGAAATTCCCGAAATCTCTTATCTCGATCTTCTCACCTTTAACAAGGGCCTCTTTTATACTGTCAAAAACAGTCTCGACAACGATCTCAGTCTGTTTTCTCGTAAGGCTACCAACCTTCTCAGATACCTTTTCTATGAGGACTGACTTAGTCATGGAACCTCCTTATCTTTTAAAATTCCAATAACCAAGCACCAATAACCAAAATATTATTCTAATTTCCAGACTGTTTGATTATTGTAATTTGGTCATTGGTTATTTATTTATTTATGGTATAAATAGATATTTAACTTTTACTGTCGGAGAGATATCTGTCAATTCTTTTGGGATCTTGTCTCTGAGTAAATTGATTATAGAAAAACGCTCTTTTTTGCTGACCACCACCGGCTCTCCTTTTATCCCAGAGAGCCTTGCAGCAGCTTTCACTGCATCTTCGAGGTTGCCGAGCTCATCGACAAGGCCTGCCTTGAGTGCTTGTTCGCCGGTAAAAACTCTACCATCTGCAATCTTTTTCACATCATTAAGGACCATCTTCCTACCTTCTGCAACAGCCTTGATAAACTGCTCGTGTACATTGTCGAGCACCCCCTGGAGTATCTCCCTCTCCTCTTTCTTGATCCCCCTGAATACCGATGCTATATCCTTATGTCTACCGCTCTTCACTACTTCTGTTTTTATGCCGAGCTTGTTCATGAGCCCTTCTATATTTGGAATCTCCATGATTACACCAATTGAGCCTGTAAGTGTTCCGGCGTTTGCAATAATCTTCGTTGCAGGTGATGCTATATAATAGCCTCCAGATGCTGCAACAGAGCCCATAGAGACCACGACCTTCTTTTTTGTAGTTGCCTTTCTCACCTCTTCGTAAATCTCCTGCGCAGGTGCTACCGCACCCCCAGGGCTGTCAATACGCAGTACAATAGCCTTAACCGAAGGGTCCTTAAGATACTCCTTAATCTCATCAATCGTATTTTTCGAATCCGTAATCAAGCCTTCGATACGGATAAGCGCGACCCGCTCGCCTATGTATACCTCCTTCTGTAACATTACAAGTAAGACGCTGACAATAATGAGAAATATGAATAGACTAAGAAGGATCAGCCATACCTTCTTCATCGATCTTCTACCCTCTTCAGGTTTTTCATACTCAATCCTATCTTCCTCTCATCGAGATCTATCTTTATTATCCTCACCCAGATCTCATCGCCCTCTTTTACAACATCTTCTATCCTTCCCGATGCTGGTTTGATAACCTCAGAAGAGTAAACAAGGCCCTCAACCCCGCCTTCAAGCTCTACGAATATGCCGAAATCGGTAATTCTGAGTACCCTGCCCTTTACCTCGGAACCGAGCTTAAACCTTTCTGGAATATCATGCAACCATGGGTCGGGTTCGAGCTGTTTCAGACCGAGTGCCATCTTTTCTGCATCTGGTTCTATACCGAGTATGATGGCTTCAATCTTCTGCCCCTTCCTTAAAATCTCTGAGGGATGCTTTACATGTTTTGTCCACGAAAGGTCAGATATGTGTATAAGACCGTCGACCCCCTCGGGAAGCCCCACAAAAACACCGAAGTCAGTAATGGTCTTTACCTTACCCGAAATCTTCTGACCAACCATGTAGCGCTGTGAAACAACCTCCCAAGGACTTGGTTTTAGCTGCTTTACACTCAGAGAAAGTCGCCTCTCTTCTTTATCCACCTTTAAAACAATGGCATCAACGGTCTCTCCGATAGACAGGTACTTTGACGGATGTTTTGGCCTCGACACCCAATCTATCTCGGATATATGCACAAGTCCCTCCAGCCCTTCTTCAAGTTCAATAAATGCACCGTAATCAGTAATGCTTGCGACTTTGCCTCTTACCCTTTTACCGACAGGGTACCTATCATCGACACTTAACCATGGGTCTGGCTTTTTCTGCTTGTAGCCGAGAGTAACCTTTTCATTCTCTTCATCATACTTCAAGACAATGACTTCAATATCGTCTCCAATTGCAAAAACCTCAGAAGGGTGGCTTATCCTACCCCAGGAGATATCTGATATATGCAGTAGTCCATCTATCCCACCGAGGTCAACAAAGACACCATAATCCGTGATGTTTTTAACTATCCCTTTAATGAGGGTACCCTCTTTAAGTTTTTCAATAGTCTCAGCCTTCTTTCTCTGCCTCTCCTCCTCGAGAATTACCTTTCTCGATACAATGACATTAGAAAGCCTGCTATTAAGTTTTAAAACCTTGAGGGTCATTCTTCTCCCGATAAGGCTATCAATATCCTTAGGTGTTTTTATATCTACCTGTGAACCTGGAAGGAATGCAATTACCCCGGATATATCCACAGAGAGGCCACCTTTTGTTTTTCCAACTACCTTTCCCTCTACAGGAGCCCCTTTCTGGAATGCCTTCTCAAGGAGATCCCATGTCTTTATCTTTGCTGCCCTCTCTTTTGAGAGGTTTACAACACCCTCAGAATCCACTATCTCTTCAACATAGACTTCTATATCATTGCCAACCTTCAGCGATGTGAGCTCTTCTTCTGAGAATTCCTCTATCGGTATAAAACCCTCAGATTTATACCCGATATCAACTATGACTCCATCCTGCTTCAATGCTAATACCTTTCCTCGCAGTATTATCCCCTCTTCAATACTTTGAAAGGTCTCAGCATAAAGCCTTTCCATCTCATTATTTTTAAATTCCACTAAAATGTCATCCTTCTATATCTCTAATTTTTTCTTCTACTTCCTTTATGATCCACTTAGGCGTTGATGCACCTGCTGTTATGCCAATCTTCTTTGCCCCTTTAACCCATTCCCTTTTGATCTCTGAGGAGGTCTCTATATGATATGTTGGTACCGAAAGAGACTTACACAGCCTTGCAAGCTGAGTTGTATTTGCACTATTTTTACCACCTACTACGATCATTACATCAACTTTATGGGCCATCTCTTCTGTCTCCTTTAATCTAAGGGCTGTGGAGTTACAAATTGTATTATATACCTTTATTTCCTTTGCATGTTCTGTAACATCAGATAGAACCTTCTTCAATGCCTCCAGAGGTTGCGTAGTCTGGACAACTATGCCTACCTTACTCTTGAGCCTCGGGAGAGGTGTTTTTTCATCAACCACTATGACATCATCACTTGCATAACTCATTAGCCCCTTTACCTCTGGATGATCCTTCTCACCCAAGATAATAACCTGGTAATTCTCCTTCTTAAGGAGTTTAGCATAATACTGAGCCTTTTTTACAAATGGGCAGGTTGCATCTATTATCTCACAGCCCAGGGAGGATATCTCTTTTGATAGTTGAAGTGGTATACCATGGGTTCTGATTATCAGTGCCTTTATATCCTTCTTTGTCTTAATGTTGTCTATTGGAAAGATACCTTTCTTCTTGAGCATTTCTACTACCTGGGGATTATGGATTATCGGACCGATGGTATATACCTTCTTACGCTTTTCCTTGGCTACCTGAAAGGCCATGTCTATAGCCCTCTTTACGCCAAAGCAGAAACCTGCCCTTTTAGCTACAATTATTTTCATAGTTTATAAGGTCAAGGCTAAGGCTGAGGTTGAGAATTTTTCTTTACCTTAGCCTCAACCTTAACCTTTAAGTTCTTTATTGCCTCCATTATCTCCTTGCATATCCTCTCCTGAAAATACTTGCCCGTTTCCTTCTCCTCGACCTTTAGAGGTTTGCCGAATATTACTTTTATTTTTGAAGGTCGTAGAAACTTTGCGCCTACAGGGAGGGCCTTCTCTGTTCCCTCAATAAGTGCTGGAACAACAGGCATCCTGCTCATAGCTGCAATCATACCTATACCTCTTTTGGCGTCAAGCAGGCTCCCATCAACACTTCGGGCTCCTTCTGGAAATAAAACGATAAGCCCTCCATTTTTCAGTCGATTAATAGCCTCCCTTATTGTAGAGAGCTGTGGTCTATCACGGTTCACGGGAAAAGAGAACAACTTAACAAATGTGCCGAGTAGTGGGACTTTAAAAAGCCCTTGCTTTGCCATATATGTAGCCTGTCTTCTTAAAGCTACACCAATAATAGGTGGGTCTAAATAACTTACATGATTTGCTGCCACGATAACTCCACCTTTCTCCGGGACATTCTCAGAACCAATGACCTCAAGCCTGTTGAAGACCTTTAAGAAGGTATAAAAGATTACCTTTAAAAACCAATAAACCCCGTTAGAAAGCCTGGAGGACTTCACCCTCCCAGCTATCTGTTTTTTACCACGCCCAAAGGGGGCTTTCTTTCTAATGGGGTAAAGATAACTCAAGGTTTGGCTTTTATAAACTCAAGTATTTTTCCCATGACCTGCTCTATGGACAGATTTGATGAATCTATTAAGAAAGCATTAGATGCCCTTTTTAGGGGAGCTATATCACGATTGGTATCCCTTACATCCCTGTCTATCACATTCTTTCTTGACTCATCCATGCTAATATCAATGCCCTTTTCCCTGAACTGGAGATAACGTCTTTTAGCCCTTTCATCTAAAGAGGCATCCAGATATATCTTTTTCCATGCATCTGGAAATACAACTGTTGCTGTGTCTCTACCTTCTATAACGAGGTCATTTTTAAAAGCAGTATTTCTCTGTGCATCTAACAGAAAATCTCTCACAATCTTTCTCGCTGAAAACGCAGAAGAGTAGTGGTCAATCTCTGTTGACCTTATATCTTCTGAAACATCCCTACCATTAGAACGTGAATCGTGAGGCGTGCCTGCCTCGCTTCGCGGAGCGAGGCCGGGGAGGCATGAGGCGTCTTTCAAAAATACTCTTCCGCCTTTAAAGGTAACAGTAATATCCTTTAAAGCCTCTATAATTTTTTCATCCTGGTCATCAGGTTCAATACTTTTCTCCCTTAATGCGAGGGCAACAGTTCTATATAATGCGCCAGTGTCGAGATAATCAAAACCAAGCTCTTTTGCAATGAGCTTTGCTACGGTGCTCTTGCCTGCACCTGAAGGACCATCTATGGCGATGACTTTACCCATTTACTTGGATATCCTGAGTCTACCATCTTGAAATACACAAAATCTGTTCTTTATTTTATCCTCATATTCCTGTAATATCTTTCTTATAAGTTCAACTTTTTCGTTACCTTTTGCATCTTCAATTCTTAAAATTAAGACACCTGCATGCGACTTACCAGATTTGAATACAAGCTCGCCAAAATCTTTGTCCATGGTAATTACCATACGGGATTCATCTGCAGCTATCTTAAGTATTTCTGCATCTTTTGCCTTCGGGTCAATACTTCTTACGGTTTTTATGTCATGTCCATTTTCTTTCAGCCATTCTTCAACCTTTTTCCCCACTCCAACATCAACGAGAAATCTCAATTTACTTTCAGGCATTAATATTTACTCTGCATTTAAAGCAAAGACCTGTTCTTCGCTAATACGTTCAGAGGCATACAGCAGAACCGCCTGAATATCCTCTTTTTCGAGTTCAGGGTAATCCTCTAATAACTCGTCAACTGTAACCCCACCTGCAAGGGCTTTTAATATTTGCTCCACTGTTATTCTTAATCCTCTAATCGTTGGCTTGCCAACCATTACAGCAGGATCAACTGTGATGCGCTTTAATAAATCAACATTTTGTTGTTTATACATTTTCTAAGCACCTCCTCTTCAGACTTGAATCCCTTTTATTTAGTTATAATTTGGTTGATAGTGTAACATGTTTTCTGCAAATATGATTTTGGGTATAATTCCCAATGGTTTAAAACAATCCCTAAAAGGGAGAAAGGAGAATTATACCCATGAAAAAGAGTTTATCAAAAAAGGCAAAAAAAATCATGGAGAGATACTTGGAAGAAATCAAAGAAGGGTTTTCCTCGCTGGCTGAACTCACAAAGGTGACCATGAAGACAGTTTTCCGGGTGGCATTAGAGGAGGAGCTGACAGAATTCCTCGGGAGGGACTATTACGAAAGGCGGGATGGACAAGAAGGAAGCCGAAGTGGCTCTAAGCCGAGGACTATAAAAGTTAGCTGTGGTGACATAGAGATAGAGATGCCGCAGGTGAGGGATGCTGGCAGATCCTTTCATTCTAAGATGCTACCTCCTCGTGTAAATAAAGTAAGGGAAATAGAAGAGGTGATCCCCCTGCTATATATGCATGGGATATCTACGAGGAAGGTGAAAAGGGCAATAGGCAAGCTTATAGGCGAAAGAGGACTAAGCCATCAGAGCGTGATAAGGATAACACAGCGGATAGTAGATGAGTTCAGGAACTGGAGGAGGAGGAACTTATCAGAACTCAAGGTCCTCTATCTGATCCTTGATGGGATAAGGCTTGGGGTAAGGGCCGGGACAAGACAAAAAGAAGCAGTGCTTATAGCATGGGCATTCCTTGAGGATGGGAGGCGTGAGCTTTTAAGTGTCTCCCTCGGCAATCAGGAGTCATACAGTGCGTGGAAGGGATTCCTTGAGGATATGGTAGCGAGGGGATTAAAAGAACCATTACTGATAGTGATAGATGGCTGCCCTGGACTCGGAAAGGCGGTAGAGGAGCTGTTTCCTAGTGCTGACAAACAGCGATGCACGAAACATAGGACAGAGAATGTTTTGAATAAGGTTTTGAAGGAAGACAAGGATAAGGTAAAGGATTCACTGAGGAAGATATTCTATGCTCCTACATATGAGCATGCAAAAGAGGCGATAGAGCTATTTAAGAGGGACTGGGGCAGGAAGTATCCATCGGCGGTTGAGATATTAATGGAGGACATAGAATTATGTCTTACATATTACAAATATCCTTACCGGCATTGGAAGAGGATAAGGACAACCAATGCAGTGGAGAGGAGCTTCAGGGAGGTGAGAGGAAGGATAAGAGGTATTGGAAGGTTCAGGGATGAGGAGAGAGCATTAATGATGGTCTGGTGGCAGATGAAGGAGCTCAGGTGGTATGGAGTTGATATGACGAAGGAAGCAAGGGCAATCCTTGCAGGGATAGGAGTATCAAAACTTGAGAAGGTCGCAGCTTAATTAATACAAACGCATTAAATCCTTTTACATTGTCATTGCGAGCGACCAACGGGAGCGTGGCAATCTCGCTTCATAACTTCGAGATTGCTTCGTCGTTTCACTCCTCGCAATGACACTTTACTTAATGCGTTTGTATTAGTAACCATGAAAACCATTGACAATTATGCCCTTAAGAGAATTTACAGAAAAGACTTGACAATACCATTTGGTTTTTGATACCGTCAAATTTCTTTCAGAATAGGATTTTTCCATCAGAAAGTTCCTCTCACCTAATCCTATTCTGTTTACTCTACCTCAAAAACATTCATAACTTCCTCTCCGAGCATATCAATGATTTTAACTGCTACTTTGGTTTTCTTTTTAATGATTTCTACCTCGTATTTTCTTTTAACTAAATCGTTTTTCTTTTCAGGAACATCTGAATAAACAATGTGAAATGTATTGCCATCATAGTTATTGTCAATTAAGACACAATCAATCATAGATCTGAAATCAGGGATTTTTACTTTAAAGAGTTTATTATCAATATTGAGCCGTTCAATTATTGTGGGTGATATAAAATCTTTTATCTCTATTATCGCTTTTCTGTCATTCTGAGCTAAGCGAAGAATCCTTATTTTTGCTTCTGCTGGATTGTGGATTAAGAAACTTCCATATTTTTTGTCTGTCTTTAGTTCAATTACCTTGATCTTATTTACAGGGTGTTTTTTGTTCCATTCATTAATCCAAGGGTCTACTGCTAATTCTTTACCTAGGCAGACAATAGTTATATCTCTGTCCTCATCGGGTCTTTTCTTTAATTCATGAGCAAGGAGTTGTAAATCTAATAGTGTTAGAGGATGATTTAAGTCAATAATCTTTACAAGGCTTTCCCCCAATGTTCCGTCAAAAAACCTATCGGCTCTTGTTCTCTGGATTCCAATATGCTGGACAGCAAGTTCAATTGCCTCTGTTTGTAAAAGTTTGAGGTCATAGTTGTTGACTTTGTAAATAGCAAAAGAATAATGTCCTTTGTTATTGCGAGGCGAAGCCGAAGCAATCTCATCTTTTATTTGTTCTTTAATTATCTTAGCAATCCTCTTAGCAGTTAATTGAACTGCTCCTTTGTTTATATCACAGCCAATCCATCGCCTTCCTAACTTCTGTGCAACCGCAGCAGTTGTGCCCGAACCAATGAAGCAGTCAAAAACTAAATCTTTTTCGTTAGAAGATGCTTTGATGATGCGTTCAAGGAGGGCTTCGGGTTTTTGAGTTACAAAACCAGCCTTTTCATTTTCTTTGGGCTGGTAATAAGGTATATCTGTCCATACATCGCCTACTAATCTCCCCTTTGAAACATCAATATAGGTTTTAGTAAAAGCTCCTCTAATACGTTCTTCTTCCGTCACTCTTCTGGTTGCACGGCCTCTTCTATAATAGTGGCCTTTTTCATCCTTTCGGATACTCTTCAAAATGCTTTCGCTAAAAGGTATTCTTACTGAGGGATCTTCAACATTGAAAACAAAATTTTGTCCTTTGCTATATCTAAGTATGACTTCATGAGATTTAGGAAAGGTTAAAGAATGAGATTGGCCTAAAATCTGATGATTCCAAATGATTTCATTTGTAAAATTCTCTTCACCAAATACTTCGTCCATCATTAACTTCACATAATGTCCCACATGCCAATCTAAATGCACATATATAGACCCTGTTTCTGTAAGCAACTCTTTCAAAAGCATCAACCTCTCATACATAAACTGTAAATAAGAATCATTGTTCCAGATATCAAAATACATCGTCTGCTGTAATATCGATGCCTCCTCTTCTTCTATCCGCCCTAAACTTTTTAATCCCCTAAGTTCAACCTTTCTCACATAATCCGCTCCACTCTTAAATGGTGGATCAATATAAATCAAATTAATCTTGCCTCTGAAACCTAACTCAAGAAGCGTTGCCAAAACATCTTTGTTATCTCCGTGAAATAAAAGATTCTGCCAGTTATCTTTAAGTGTCCTGCTCGACATTTTAGGAACAACTATTTCGAGTTTAAAGTTAGTCCTACCAGGTTTTCAAGTTTATAATAATTAGCCGGGACATCATATCCCAGCGCCTCATGCGGCCTATAGGTGTTGTATTTTATCCTATAGGCTTCTAAATCAATCTCTGCATCAATTGGGTCTGTGTACTCCCTCC